>WTJP01000008.1:6356-15026 GCA_011526275.1 Candidatus Arcticimaribacter sp.
AAAGGAAGTTGTTTAAAAGAAGGAAATGAATTGGCTATACTTTCCGTAGGGACTACCGCCCTTACCGTTAGTGAAGCCCTGCAAGAACGAAGCGATGCTGAACGGATTGCCCACTTCGATTTAGGCCCAATAAAACCCCTAGATGAAGCCTTGCTGAAAGCAGTGTTCACTCAATATAAAAACATTATCACAGTAGAAGAAGCTGCGCTAGCGGGCGGTGTTGGAAGTTCGGTTTTAAGCTGGGCGGTAGCGCATGGTTTTCA
The DNA here is from genome assembly GCA_011526275.1 of Candidatus Arcticimaribacter sp. GTDB lineage: Bacteria > Bacteroidota > Bacteroidia > Flavobacteriales > Flavobacteriaceae > Arcticimaribacter. Next base: position 6,620 of record WTJP01000008.1, read on the forward strand.
GCCAAAAATAAAATGCCTAGGGCTACCCGATACTTTTGTGCCCCACGGGGCCACCCCTGTTTTGAAAGAAAATTTTGGGATAGATGCCCAAGGGATTCACCGCGCCATAGACGATTTAATGAAATAAAGAAGATGCAGATAGACGACGAATATTTTATGCGGAAAGCCCTAGAAGAAGCTGAGGCAGCCTATGCCGCCGATGAGGTTCCGGTTGGGGCGGTCATTGTTATCGATCAACGCATTATTGCTCGTGGGTATAATTTAACGGAGCGGCTTATCGATGTTACTGCCCACGCCGAGATGCAAGCCATTACTTCTGCAGCGAATTTTTTAGGCGGGAAATATTTAAAGGGATGCACCCTCTATGTAACGCTAGAGCCTTGTGTAATGTGCATGGGCGCTTTGTACTGGAGTCAAATTGACCGTATTGTTTTTGGAGCCGAGGATCCCAAACGCGGGGCATTGTGCTGTGGGGTAGAACCTCACCCGAAAACAAAAATCCAAGGGGGAGTTTTGGCCCAAGAAGCCACCGTTTTACTGCAGCGCTTCTTTCAAAAAAAGCGATAAAAAAAAGAGCACGCTTTGGCGTGCTCTTCATCAAAATAAATAACTAAAAATTTATAGGTGTTGGATTTGTGAAGCCACTTTTCCTTTTTTACCGTCTTCTTCTTGGTATTCTACTTTGTCGCCCTCTTTAAGCTCAAGGCCGTTTAGGGAGGTAACGTGGACGAAGATATCTTGTCCGCTTTCGTCGTCGGTGATAAATCCGTATCCCTTTGACTCGTTGAAAAATTTAACTGTACCTGTCATAAAATGTATTAATATGCAGTAAAGGTACGTTAAAGAAAACCGAAAGCAGGTTAGATTAAGGTCAATTTAATGTAAAAATTATTGATTTTCAGGTTTTTTGCTATTGCGGTCCCGCATTTTCGCAAAATTCTCATCGGTGAGGGTGTAATCTTCTAAACGTTTCCCTTTCCAGCGATGTACTAGGAAGATGGGGAGATAGACAAAAGTGAGCCATAGCACCGAAAAACCAATCCATTTTTCGCCTTGGGTGTAGTCAATATAAGATTTGTGATAAAAGCCGTAAAACAAGTTAACCACTCCGCCCCAAAAAAGTAGATTGAGTAGCCAGCGCATTTATTCCAAATTTAATTTCAGCTTAAGTTCATCCAATTGCGCATTGTCAATGGGAGCAGGAGCGTCGATCATCAAATCGCGACCACTGTTGTTTTTAGGGAAAGCAATAAAATCGCGAATGGTTTCTTGTCCGCCTAGAATAGCGACCAAGCGGTCGAGTCCAAGTGCAATTCCTCCGTGTGGGGGAGCACCATATTGAAAGGCTTCCATCAAGAAACCAAACTGGGCTTTTGCTTCTTCTGGGCTAAAGCCAAGCAAACTAAACATTTTCTCTTGGGTTGCAGCATCGTGGATTCTAATGGAACCTCCACCAATTTCATTTCCGTTGAGCACCAAGTCATAGGCATTGGCATTGACTGCCCCAGGTTCACTGTCGAGGAGTTCGAGCTGCTCTGGTTTAGGCGCAGTAAAGGGGTGGTGCATGGCGTGGTAGCGTTCTGTTTCTTCGTCCCATTCCAATAGGGGGAAATCGACCACCCAAAGGGGAGCGAATTCGTCGGCTTTTCGCAAGCCCAATTCCTCGGCCAATTCCATACGCAAGGCAGAGAGTTGGGTGCGGGTTTTGTGGGTTGGCCCAGCCATAACCAAGATTAAATCGCCTGCTTTTGCGCCTGTGGCTTCTGCCCAAGTCGCCAAGTCATCGCCCGAGTAGAATTTATCTACCGAGGATTTGTAGCTGCCGTCTTCGTTACACTTGACCCACACTAGACCATTTGCGCCAATTTGTGGTCGCTTAACCCAGTCAATGAGTTTATCGATTTGTTTACGGGTGTAGCTGGCCGCTCCAGGGACAGCAATACCCACGATGAGTTCTTGTTGATCAAAGACATTGAAGCCTTTGTTTTTCGCGAGCGCATTGAGTTCGGCGAACTCCATTCCAAAACGAATATCGGGTTTGTCGTTCCCGTATTTTTTCATGGCCTCGGCATAGGTCATGCGGGGGAAAGTACCCGTTGTTACTCCTTTGATTTCTTTTAAAAGATGGCTTAAAAGTCCTTCGAACTGTTGCAAAACGTCTTCTTGTTCTACAAAAGTCATTTCGCAGTCGATTTGGGTAAATTCTGGTTGGCGGTCGGCTCTTAAATCTTCATCGCGGAAACACTTCACAATTTGGAAGTATTTATCCATTCCGCCCACCATCAATAGTTGTTTGAAGGTTTGCGGAGATTGCGGAAGGGCATAAAATTGTCCTTCATTCATGCGTGAGGGGACCACAAAATCGCGGGCACCTTCTGGAGTAGATTTAATGAGGTAGGGGGTTTCAACATCGATAAAGTCGTGTTGAGAAAGGTAGTTGCGAATAGCCAAACTCACTTGCGAACGGAAAACGAGATTTTCACGAACCGGGTTGCGGCGAATATCCAAATAGCGGTACTGCATGCGCAATTCTTCTCCGCCATCGGTTTCGTTTTCGATCGTGAAAGGCGGGGTTTTGGCTTGGTTGAGAATCACCAAATCTTCCGCTAGGATTTCTATCGCTCCCGTGGGGAGGTTGGGGTTTTTAGATTCACGTTCTATAACACTTCCAGTAACTTGGATGACAAATTCACGTCCGAGACGTTGCGCCTGTTCCATAATGGCTTTTGGCGTGCGTTCCTCGTCAAAAATAACTTGGGTGATGCCATAACGGTCGCGTAAATCGACCCAAAGCATAAAGCCTTTGTCTCTTGTTTTTTGCACCCATCCGGCAAGGGTTACTTTTTCTCCGAGTTGTTCCAGGGTCAACGCCCCACAGTTGGTAGTTCTTAACATAGAATTTGAATTCTTTGCAAAGGTAATCAGTTCTTTTCTCTTATCCGTTTCTCCAGGCTTTAATCCGCAGTTTTAAACGGTACACCAAATAGAAACAGGCCGGTACAATAACCAAGGTCAAGAAGGTGGCAAAAGAAAGTCCAAAAATAACGGTCCATGCCAGTGGTCCCCAGAAGATCACATTATCTCCCCCTACATAGATATTGGCGTTCCAATCGGTAATGAGGGTAAAGAAGTTAATGTTTAGTCCCGTGGCCAAAGGAATCAAGCCCAAAATGGTGGTAATGGCGGTGAGGAGTACAGGACGCAAACGCGCTGCTCCCCCTTGAACGATGGCTTCTCGCGCTTCAAGTCGCGGTAGCATTTGCTCGAACGGAATCCCCAATTCTTCCTTCTTGCGGGCGATGAGCAGTTGGGTATAGTCGATCAAGACCACCCCGTTGTTTACCACAATCCCCGAGAGGGAGATGATCCCCATCATGGTCATCATGATGACGAAGGGCATGGAGAAAATACTAATCCCGTAAAGTACGCCCGTAAAGCTTAAGAAAATAGAAAGCAAAATAATGAGCGGGTTGGAAATGGAGTTGAACTGCAACACCAGTAAGAAAACGATTAAGCCCAAAGCGGTCGCCAAAGCTCCAAGGAGGAAGCTCATGTTTTTCTCTTGTTCTGCAACTTCTCCTGTGAATTTGTATTCCACATCGCGGGGGAAACCACTGAAGCCTGTAATACTTTGCTTCACATTATCGACGACTTCATTGGCATTGTACCCTGCTAAGACAGCAGAATAAACCGTTACTACTCTGCGTAAGTCTTTGTGCTTGATCGCGCTAAAAGAAGTGGAGTTTTTCATGTCCACCATGGCGCTAATCGGGATTTCCTTAATACGCCCAGTCGCTTGATCGCGGAAAACGATGTATTGGTCGAGCAAGATGCCCGTGTCGTTTTGGTCTTCTTCGGCGAAGCGCACATTGATGTCGTAATCTTCCCCGTCTTTTTTATAGATCCCTGCTTTTTCACCAAAGAGGGAACGGCGTAAGGTTTGCCCAATTTGTCCCGCGGCAACCCCTAAACTTCCCGACTTTCTACGGTCGATGTTAAGCACTAAACCAGGTTTGCTTTTGTTGACGTCCACCTTGATTTCTTCCACCCCGGGAATACTCTCGTTGTTTAAGAACTGCTTGAGGTTTTCAGCTACTTGAATCAATTCGTCATAGTCTTCGCCACTTACTTCGATATTGACAGGATAGCCAGCAGGAGGGCCTGCTGCTTCTTTTTCCACCGAGATGGAGATACCGGCAAATTTCCCTTTCAAGGCTTGCTGAATTTCTTGGCGTAGGGCTTCACTTGAAAAGCCACGACGGTATTTGAATTCAGCCATGGTGAGGGTGATCTTCGCCTTGTGCGGCATGTCTTGATCTCCACCTTTATCGGTCTCGGGGTTTTGCGCACCAAGGCCAACCATGGCAACGTTGGAGTCGATCATAAAGTTCTCTCCAGCGTCGATGTATTTTGGGTTGCTGATGACTTCTGCCACCACCGCTTCAATGCGTTTAGAGGTTGCATTGGTTTTTTCAATTGAAGTTCCCTCGGGATATTCCGCATAGACAAAAATTTGCTGCGGTTGGTTGTCGGGGAAGAATTCAACTTTGGGCGCTGCAAGGCCTAAAATGATGAAGGATGAAAACAAGAGACCAATGGTACCAAACAGGAAGAAGTAGGGGGCTCTTCCGGTTAATGCAAAGCGCAAGACTTTGGTGTAGTTGTTTTCTAGGTTAACCAAGGTGACATCTTGGAAATGGGTCGCCCAACGTTTGATAAAATATTTATACGCCCAAAACAAAAGGGTGGTGAGTAGCATAAGTGTACCCAGTCCTCTTAGGGTGCCTTGGTTGAAGATAAGCAGCGTACCCAATCCACCCAAAATAAAGGTCATGCGCCACAGGCTTTTTTGACTGATTTCACGGTCTTGAATTTCCATGAATTTAGACACCAACATGGAGTTGAAGAAAATCGCAACGATGAGCGATGATCCCAATACAATGGATAGGGTAATGGGGAAGAAAATCATGAACTCCCCAATGGTTCCTGGCCAAAAGCCAAGCGGAACAAAGGCTGCAATGGTGGTAGCCGTTGAAATGATGATGGGGTAGGCAATTTCACCAATCCCTTTTTTCGCTGCTTCGATAGAAGACATGCCTTCTTTTTCCATAAGGCGGTAGGCATTCTCGACCACTACAATTCCGTTGTCTACCAACATTCCCAGTCCCATGATGAGTCCAAATAGCACCATGGTGTTGATGGTTTCTCCCAAGAAGCCCAAAATCATAAAGGACATGAACATCGACATGGGAATCGCAAACCCAACGAAGAGCGCATTGCGGAAACCGAGGAAGAACATCAATACAGTAATCACCAACAATACACCAAAAACGATGTTGTTGGCAAGGTCGCTCACCAAGTTTTTGGTGGCGTTGGATTGGTCGTTGGAAATATCGACTTCAATGGTGGAAGGGAAATCGTTGGCTTGAACATCGGCCACGATGGCGCGGATTTTCTCCACGGTTTTGATGAGGTTTTTCCCACTTCGTTTTTTGATATCGAGTACTAAGGCCTTTTTCCCATCGGAACGGGCAAAGGAATTTTTCTCTTTTTCTTTAAAGGAGATGGTCGCAACATCGCCCATGTAAACGGTCCCGTTTTGGTTTTTAAGCACAAATTTTTCGAGGGCTTCGGGGCTGTCGATTTCTCCAATTACCCGAAGGTTACGGCGCAAGCCATTGCCTTCAACATTTCCTGCAGAAATGGTGCTGTTGCCTCGACGAATAGCATTGATGACATCGTCGAAAGAAACAGTGGCAGCGTTCATTTTCAATAAATCGAGGGCCACTTCGATCTCGAAATCTTGCACCCCACGCAGGGCCACTTCTTTGATTTCAGACATTTGCTCGATTTTATCCTGCAACAATTCCCCGTAAAATTTCATTTGTTCAATGGGGAGATCGCCGCTCAAGCCAATGTTGAGAATCGGGATTTCTTCTGAAAGACTAAACTCAAAAGCCGTGGGTTCAACTTTGGCGTTGTTGAAGGTGGGCCAGTCGGCGCTTGAGGTTACTGCGTCGATTTTGTCTTTTACTTTAAGCTTGGCGCTTTCTTTGCTGATGTTCTCGTCGAATTCAACGGTGATGAGCGAGAAGTTTTCCAAGGAAGTCGATTCGATTCCCACTAGGTTGGGAACCCCTTTAAGTTCTTCTTCTAAAGGGTCGGTAATCAATCGTTCAATGTCCTCAGCCGTATTTCCCGGATAAAGGGAGCTAACAAAAACTTCGTTGGTGTTGATCTCTGGATAGTTCTCTCGCGGGAGATTCATGTAAGAGGAAATTCCCAAGATGAAAAACAAGCCGATGACCACATAAATCACAGTGCTGTGATCAATAGCCCAGGACGAGAGGGAGAATTCTTTTAATTCAGATGACTTTTTCATGTATGTTCGCTTAAGACTGAATTATTTTTACCAATTGTTGATCTTCTACCAAACGGATGCCATCTTCTACCAAACGATCTCCTGCATTTACTCCTTCAAGTACTTCTGTTTGATTGTTGGAAGATTTTCCTAATTGGACAAAAGTTTTGACCGCTTTAAAGGTGTTTTCTTGGGCAGCAACTGCTTCGAGCTTGTACACATAACTTCTTCCGGCTTGATCTTCTAAAATGTTTTTTGAAGGAATCAAAATGGCTTCAGGGTTGTTGTAGTCGTTGATTTGAAGCAACACTGTCATGTTGGGTTTTAATTGCCCTTGCTTATTGTCCAATTCAATTTCAACACGGAAAGAACGGTTGTTGGGGTTGATAAAATTACCCACAGCACTAACACTAGCCGCTCTGTTTTCATTCAAAACAGGGATTTCTACTTTCACTTCTGAATTGGTTTGAATGTTGGGTAGGTGAACTTCAGGAATTGAAGCGCTCACCTTCATTTGATCGAGGTTGATGACACGCACTACTGGGGTCATGCCGGGCGCTAAAGAGCTACCTTCGTCGGCCATGATGTGATCTACTATCCCGTCGAAGGGAGCGGTGATTTTCGTCTTTGCCACTTGATCTTGCATTTGTGCAATGCTTTTTTCCAAACTTTTAAATTGGGTTTCGGCTTGCAGGTACTGCATTTCAGAACCAATTTTTTGCTCCCACAAACGCTGTTGACGCTCGAAAGTAGTTTTGGCTAGGGCATATTGAATCTCCAATTGCTGTAATTGGTCTATCATTCCGCTGTCAGAAAGCACAGCCAAAACTTGTCCTTTCTTTACCCGTTGTCCTTCTTTTACTGCCACCTTTTTTAACAAGGCGGGGATTTCAGGATACATCACAATGTTTCGGTCGGTTTCCAATGTTCCTTGGAAGCTTACATAGTGGGCATAGGGAGCACTTGCTGCATTGATGCTGGTCACCAAAAGGAATTTTTGCTCTTTGTCGATTTCGCCAATCGCTTGGTTGAGTTCTTCCAATTCTACTTGCAGGGTATTGAGGTTTTTCACAACCTCTGCTTTTTTGTTTTGGATGCTGGCCAAGTCTTGGGTAGCAATGATCTCGGCAGTTGTTTTTTTCTCTTCCGATCCACATTGAATCAAAAGAAGTGCGCTTAGGAGTAGAAGGGTGTTTTTCATGGTTCGACTATTGTGCGTTGTTGGTAATCGTTTCTAAGTTTGTTTTATCTAAAATGACTTGTCGCATGCTTTGAAGAAGATTTTGCTGCGCTTGATACAATTGTACTTGCGCTTGGCGGAGTTCAAAGCTCCCCACCAATCCTTCAAAGAATTTGGTGGTGTTTTTGCGTTCAATACGCTCGGCTAAAGCGACATTGTCTTGAGCCGTTTGGTAGTTTTGCTTGGCTAGGCTGAAATTGTTCAAGGCGTTTTGCCAGTCGACAAATATTTTCGCCTTGGTTTCGATGAGTTGAGTCTCCGCTTGCATCAAGCTTAATTTCGCTTTTTGCGAACTCGCGGTTCTTCCCAAGGAACTAAAAATGGGTACGCGAACCCGCAAACCAAAGGCCGAAGAGCCAAACCATTTTTGACTGGATTCGGTAAAGGTAAAGGTGTCGCTGTTCCCCATATACATGCCGTTGAGGAAGGCGCTGAACGAAGGTAAAGCCTTTGCGCGTTCCAGGCGGTAAAGTAAACTTTCTGAAGTCACGTTGTTCTCGGCCAAACGAATGTCGATGTTGTTGGAATAATCGGAAGCGTCATTTTCTTCCAATAGTTCTTTTGCTACAAGACCGTCGAGGCTGTCACTCAGGCTGGGGTTTTCTTCAATTTCAATTCCCAACAAAAGTTTCAATACATTCTCGGCCAATACCAACGATTTTTCCGCGTAGTTGATTTGAATTTTCAAGCTGGAAAGGGTGAGGCGCAGTTGTTCAACGCTTTCTTCTTCTACAAAACCGTTGCTCATTAAGGCTTGGGTTTCGTTGAGGTTTTTCTCTAGGGCTGCAGCATTTTTATTGAGAATG
>WTJP01000152.1:0-13177 GCA_011526275.1 Candidatus Arcticimaribacter sp.
GAATCTTTGGAATCCATTAAGGCATCTAAGATTTCGTTATTGTAAGAATTGTCTTTGGCTGCCACAAAAGTGCGAATAGAGAAAGAACGCAAGGCATCAAAAACACTAAGGGTGCTTACAGCTGAATTCTTTCGTCCGGTAAACGGATATACATCTGGTCCACGTTGACAAGCAGAATTTAAGTTCACACGACAAACGAGATTGGCCAAAACATCGACTAAGGGGCCTATCTTACGGATATCGCGCCCAAATAAACTCACCTGCTGCCCATATTCTGAAGCGGCCATGATGTCTAAGGGTTCATTGATATCTTTATACGACATGATGGGAATCACCGGGCCAAATTGTTCCTCATGATATACCTCCATTTCGCTGTTTACAGGATAAAGCACCGCAGGATAGGAATAATTATGGGTCAACTGTCCTCCTTTTTTGTTCAGTATTTTCGCGCCTTTAGCTTTGGCATCTTTAAGCAATGACTGAATGTATTCTGGTTTACTCGGTTCAGGAAGCGGTGTTAAAAAAGCACCATCTTCCCAGGGCAAGCCATAGTTCAACGCATCGACTGCTTTAGCAAAACGACTGTTGAATTCATCAACGATGGATTCGTGAACAAATAATATTTTAAGGGCGGTACAACGCTGACCGTTATAGGAAAGCGTCCCTGAAATACATTCTTTAATGGTGAGATCCAAATCAGCATCGGGGAGTATGATCCCTGGATTTTTGGCTTCAAGCCCCAACACCAATCGCAAACGGTTTTTAAAGGGGTGTAAATCTTGCAAAGCTACTGCAGAAGACGAGTGACCAATCAAAGCCAACACGTCTATCTTCCCGGTTTGCATGATGGGAGAAGCTATTTTACGTCCACGACCAAAAACGATATTCACAACCCCGGGGGGGAAGCTTTCATGAAACGCTTTGAGCAATGGGGTGATTAGTAATACCCCGTGTTTAGCGGGCTTAAAAATGGCTGTATTCCCCATAATAATGGCGGGAATCAACAAACAAAAGGTCTCATTTAAAGGATAGTTATAGGGTCCTAAACACAAGACTACTCCAAGCGGTCCACGGCGAATGTGCGCATGAATCCCGGCTTGCTTGTCAAATTTTGCGCTTTTGCGATCGAGCTTTTTGTAGGCTTCGATGGTGTCATAGATATAATCCACCGTCCGATCAAACTCCTTGTAGGAATCGGCTTTATTCTTGGCGATTTCCCACATGAGGAGTTCCACCACTTCCTCGCGGTGTTCCTTCATTTTTTCAGCAAAATTCTCCAAACACTTTAAACGGTCTTTGACCTTCATGGTGGGCCACAAGCCTTGTCCGCGATTAAAAGCCTTCTCAGCGGCATTGAGTGCATCTAGCGCGGCGTCGGTTTCCATATCGGGGATAGAACCCAATAAAGTAGGCCCAACTTCACCATCTTGATTTTCGGTGTAGATGGTCGAAAAAACATCTGATCTTCCTCCCTCCCACGTTTTCAATTCTCCATCCACCAAATACTGTGAGCAATGTATAGGATGTTCAAAGCTTATTTTTGTGTCAGCTTTGGTTGTGACTGCGGTTTCCATAGCAATTTTGTTTTATTCTTTTGTTATAAAGTTAAACATTATTATCCTAAATATTGGAATATCAAGTATTTATTTTGGAAGGGAATGAGACTTAAGGGAAGCCGAAGAAAATCAATATATTTAAGGAGAAGTAAAAAGATCGCATGACGAAGAAAATAGGACTCCTACTCGGCCCACTTGGGTTTTTATTTTTTATCCTTTTTCCATTGGGCGAGCTTCCTCCAAAAGCGGAGGTAGTCCTTGGATTGGCCTTTTGGATGGTGTCGTGGTGGATGACCGAGGCGGTCTCCATTTCTGTCACCGCCCTACTCCCCTTGGTGATCTTTCCCCTGTTTGATGTAATGTCGATGAATGAAGTGGGCGCAAATTATGGCAGTTCTATTGTCTTTCTCTTTTTTGGTGGGTTTGTCTTGGCCCTAGCCCTTGAAAAGGTGAACTTACACAAACGTATAGCCTTGACGATTATCCACAAAACCGGCACCACCCCTAATCGTGTTATATTGGGTTTTATGCTGGCTACAGCTTTTATGAGCATGTGGATTTCCAATACCGCCAGCACGGTAGTCATGCTTCCCATTGCACTGTCTGTCATTCAATTATTGGTAAAAAGCGATGGGGTTTTCACCAAACAAGAACAACATTTTTCTTTGAGTGTAATGTTGGGGATTGCCTTTTCTGCCAATGCTGGAGGGATCGCTACCGTAATTGGCACGCCTCCTAATTCTGTTTTAATTGGTTTACTGGAAAATGAGTACAACATGGAAATCTCTTTTCTAAAATGGATGGTTATTGGACTCCCCTTTTCGGCCCTGATGATCGCTGTTATCTATGTGGTTTTGACCCGTTGGATGTTTCCCAACCAAGGGATTGAATTTGCCTCTTCCAACGAACTCATCGCACAAAAATTAGCCGACCTTGGCCCTACCACACCAGAAGAGAAACACGTTTTACGCATTTTTGCCATCACAGTATTTTTATGGGTTTTCCGCTCGTTGATCAATTCGATTTTCCCCACTCTTGGGCTATCCGACACCATGATCAGTATGGGTTGTGCTATCGCACTATTCTCCATCCCCTTTCAATTTAAAGCAGGGGTTTTCTTGCTCAAATGGGAAGACACTTCCAAATTGGCTTGGGGAATTTTAATCCTCTTTGGGGGAGGACTTGCATTGGCTAAAGGGATGTCGGCTACCGGTATCGTCTCCTTGATTACCGATGCCATAGCCGCGGCCAACTTAAATGTACTCTTGACCGCTACGCTTTTGATCCTCCTCATGTTATTCATGACGGAATTAATGAGTAATGTAGCACTAGTCGCCGTTTTGGCGCCAGTAGTCGCTGGAATCGCCCTAGGGCTTGAAGTGCCAATTTTGTATTTGTTGATTCCCGTAACCATGGCGAGTAGTTGTGCCTTTATGCTGCCCATGGCTACTCCTCCCAATGCCATTGTTTTTGCCAGCGGTTACATTAAAGTAGCGCAAATGGCACGGGTAGGGATATTCATTAACTTGATTGCTGTTGCCTTTTTGGTTGTCCTCTTCCAGTACATTATTCCCCTGGTTTTCTAACTAGATCAGGTATTGGAACAAATCGGGCTTTTCATTGAGGTAATCTCCATAGAAGCCGTGCGACTTCATGCGCTCAATGAGCGGGAGAAAATCTTTTTCTGACTTTAATTGAATACCTACTACCGCAGGGGCATTTTCACGACTGTTCTTTTTGGAGTATTCAAAAAAGGTGATGTCGTCGTTGGGACCTAAAATTTCACTAACAAACTCCTTTAACGCTCCTGCTCGTTGGGGGAATCGCACGATAAAATAATGCTTTAATTGAGCGTATAACAAGGCGCGTTCTTTGATTTCTGGTGTACGGGTGATGTCGTTGTTCCCGCCACAAAGCAAGGTACCCACACGCTTTCCTTGCAGTTGTTCGCCATAAAGGTCTAGTGCCGCTAAGGCAATAGCACCAGCGGGTTCAGCGACTATCCCTTCTTTGTTGTACAGGGAGAGTATTTCTTGGCAAATTTTTCCTTCCGGCACACTAATGCAGTCGTCTAAATGGGTTTGGCAAAGTGCAAAGCAAAGATCGCCTACCCGTTGAACAGCGGCACCGTCGACAAATTTGTCAATGGTTGGTAAGCGCGTATTGTGTTTGTTCCGAAGTGAAGTGCGCAAAGAGGGAGCCCCCTCAGGTTCTACCCCAATGATTTTGGTTTGTGGCGAACGGGCTTTAAACACGGTTAATATACCCGAAATTAAACCTCCCCCGCCCACAGGGACGAAGAGGTAATCGAGGGCTTGTTCGGTTTGAGAGAGAATTTCCAACCCAATGGTCGCTTGGCCTTCAATGACTTCTACATCATCGAAAGGATGCACGAAAATAGCGTTGTTCTCTTGCTGATAAAGTAAAGCTGCCGTGTAGGCATCGTCATAGGTATCGCCAGCAAGACGAATTTCAACAGCAGCCCCACCAAACATGCGAACTTGCTCTATTTTTTGTTTGGGGGTGGGCAGCGGCATAAAAACAATTCCCTTGATGTTGAGGGAATTGCAGGAATAGGCAAAGCCTTGCGCATGGTTCCCAGCACTGGCACACACGATCCCTTGCTGGCGTTCTTCTGCCGTTAGGCTAACAATTTTATTGTAGGCCCCGCGAATTTTGAAGGAACGCACCTGCTGTAAGTCTTCCCGCTTGGTGAATACTTGGGCATTGAACGCTTTTGAGTAGCGTTCTAAATACTGAAAGGGCGTTAGTAGCGCCACCCCGTCTAAACGAGATTGTGCCCTTAACGCCCCTTCAATACTAGGTCGTGACATACTAGACGATTTTCTTCATCGCAGTCATAGAGTCACGTAATTCATACCCGATCATTTCGATGGGATGGAAACGAATAATTTCGTTAATATCAATCAATTGTTTGTTGTCCACACCGTTACCAGCGTCAGCAGCAAAGGCTGTACCAATTACATCGGTATCGATACCTTTCATAAAGTCAACCAATAAAGGCTTACAAGCGTGGTCAAATAAATAACAACCGTATTCTGCAGTATCAGAAATTACGCGGTTCATTTCGAACAATTTCTTACGTGCAATGGTATTGGCAATTAATGGTGTCTCGTGAAGCGACTCATAGTAAGCCGATTCTTCTTTGATTCCTGCTGCCACCATAGTGTCGAATGCTAATTCTACACCTGCGCGAACGAAGGCTACCATTAAGACCCCGTGATCGAAGTATTCTTGTTCCGAAATTTCAGCATCGGTTGGAGCTGTTTTTTCGAAGGCAGTTTCCCCCGTAGCGGCTCTCCAACCCAATAGATTTTTATCGTCGTTGGCCCAATCTTCCATCATGGTTTTTGAGAAATGCCCCGACATGATGTCGTCCATATGCTTTTGGAATAAAGGCTCCATGATTTCTTTTAACTGCTCTGATAATTCAAAGGCTTTGACTTTAGCAGGGTTAGATAAACGATCCATCATGTTGGTGATTCCACCGTGCTTTAAAGCTTCGGTGATGGTCTCCCAACCGTATTGAATGAGCTTAGCTGCATAGGCTGGCTCGATTCCTTTCTCGACCATTTTGTCGAAACACAAGATTGAACCGGTTTGCAACACCCCACATAAGATGGTTTGCTCTCCCATTAAGTCAGACTTAACTTCAGCTACAAAAGAAGACTCAAGTACTCCTGCGCGGTGTCCTCCTGTCGCTACAGCATAAGCTTTAGCTTGGTCGAGTCCGTGTCCTTGCGGGTCGTTTTCTGGGTGTACAGCAATAAGCGTTGGCACCCCAAATCCGCGTTTGTATTCTTCACGTACCTCAGATCCTGGGCACTTTGGCGCCACCATGATTACGGTGAGGTCTTCACGCACCTTAGTCCCTTCTTCAACGATATTGAATCCGTGTGAGTAAGATAAGGTCGCTCCTTCCTTCATCAAGGGCATAACTGCATTGACCACTGAAGTGTGATTTTTATCTGGGGTTAGGTTGATAACTACGTCGGCTGTTGGGATCATGTCTTCATAGCTACCAACTGCAAAATTATTTTCGGTAGCATTGATAAATGAAGCGCGTTTTTGATCGATTGCGCCTTGGCGTAAGGTGTAGGAAATATCTAAACCAGAGTCACGCATGTTGAGCCCTTGGTTAAGTCCTTGTGCACCACAGCCCACAATGACGATTTTCTTTCCTTCTAAAGCTTTTACCCCTTCGCTGAATTCAGAGGAATCCATGAAGCGACACTGCCCTAGTTGATCGAGTTGCTCGCGTAATGATAGTTGATTAAAATAATTTGCCATTGTGTTTTTTTTATTGGTTGTTTTGGTCGTTAAAATTATTCAATATTTCTGAAATGCCCATGGGCGCTTTGGTAACTGATATTCTTCCTGAGCGGACAAATTGTAATAAGCCATAAGGCGTCAAATCTTCACGCAGTTTTTCCGTTTCATGGCGGAAACCTGTTTTCTCTATAACAAAGAACTCAGGAGATACCGTCACGATATTGGCATGACTGTTTTTAATGATGTTTTGGATTTGACGTTCTTCAAACAAATAGCTCGATTTCACTTTGTACAAAGCCGATTCTTGGAAGATGGTTTCTTCATCGGTATGGTAATATGCCTTAATAACGTCAACTTGCTTTTCAATTTGTTGCACCAGTTTTTTCACCTGATCTTCCGTCACCTTTACCACAATGATAAAGCGGAAAACATCGGGAATCTCTGATTGTGACGTGGAGAAACTGAAAATATTTATGTGTCGTTTTAAGAAAATCGCCGAAATACGGTTGAGTAATCCAACGTTATTTTCGGAGTAAATCGATATGGTAAAGCGGGTTATATCACTCATTATTGTAATCTTATATCGGATACCGAAGCACCGGTTGGAATCATAGGGAATACATTGTCTTCTTTCTCCACGCAAACTTCGAGGAAGTAGGGTTTATCGGAAGCAATCATAGCGGCCACTGCCCCATCGAGCTCCTCGCGTTTGGTGACGCGTTGGGCTTCGATATTGTAGCCTTTGGCAATGGTTACAAAATCGGGATTGGTCATTTCAGTCGATGCATAGCGCTTATCGAAGAAAAGCTGCTGCCACTGACGCACCATTCCCAAATAATCGTTGTTTAAAACCACAATTTTCACTGCAGTTCCCGTTTGGAAAATGGTCCCTAATTCTTGGATGGTCATTTGATAGCCTCCGTCGCCAATAACAGCGACAACATGGCGATCTTCAGCTCCCATTTTTGCACCAATAGCCGCTGGAAGTGCAAAGCCCATAGTACCTAGTCCACCAGAAGTTACATTGCTTTTAGAGCGAATGAATTCGGCATAACGACAGGCGATCATTTGGTGTTGTCCTACATCGGTAACGATAACGGCGTCTCCACCGGTGTGTTTGTTGATGGCGACAATGGCTTCTCCCATTGTAAGGCCTTCTTTGGTAGGTTTGGTATCGCGTTCAATTACCGCTTCAATCTCTGTTTGCATGTGGGCAGCGAACTGTGCTTTCCACTCGGTTAATTCTTTGTGCTCCACCAAGGCAGTCAATGCAGCTAAACTCGCTTTACAATCGGCGAGGATAGGGAAATCAGCATGGACGTTCTTACTTACTTCAGCTGGGTCTATTTCCAAGTGAACCACTTTGGCTTGTTTAGCGTAGGTGGCTAAGTTTCCTGTCACTCGGTCGTCGAAACGCATCCCAATGGCGATGAGTACATCACACTCATTGGTCAATAAATTGGGTCCATAATTCCCGTGCATTCCCACCATTCCCATATTGAGTGGGTGGTTGGTAGGCAAGGCTGAAAGTCCTAAAATTGTCCAAACAGCTGGAATCCCAGAGCTTTCAACAAAGGTTTTAAATTCTTCTTCGGCTTCTCCAAGGATCACGCCTTGACCCCAAACGATCATGGGTTTTTTCGCTGCATTAATCGCTGCGGCAGCCGCTTCGACTTGGTCGTTTTGCAAGGCAGGAACGGGTCGATAAGAGCGTACGCCTTTGCACTTTTCATAGGCAAAGTCGAAGAGTTCAAATTGAGCGTTCTTTGTAATGTCGATCAATACTGGTCCCGGACGACCTGAACGTGCAATGTAGAATGCTTTTGCCATGATTTCAGGAATCTCACTAGCCCGAGTGATTTGGTAGTTCCATTTGGTTACCGGAGTAGAAATTCCAATGATATCGGTTTCTTGAAAAGCATCTGACCCCAAAAGGTGATCGGCAACCTGACCTGTAATGCAAACCATGGGCGTAGAATCAATTTGCGCATCGGCAATCCCGGTCACCAAATTAGTCGCTCCTGGGCCAGAAGTAGCCATAGCTACACCTACCTTCCCTGAGGTACGGGCAAATCCTTGCGCAGCATGTGTCGCACCTTGTTCATGACGCGTTAATACATGTCGCAACTGATCGCTGAACTTGTAGAGTTCATCGTAAATGGGCATAATGGCACCACCGGGGTAGCCGTAAACCAAATCGGCTCCCTCGGCCAAAAGACAGCGAATCACTGCCTCGGCACCTGAAATATGCATGGTCTGAGAATTTTTCATGGTCTTATTCGTCGGTCACACAACCTTCAGAAGCTGTGGACACGTTTTTAATGTATTTATAGAGTACTCCACTTGAGAATTTCAATGGAGGAGCTTGCCATTTTGCTTTGCGTTCTGCCAATTCAGCATCAGACAAATGGACTTCAAGCGTATTCTTTTCTGCATTGATTTCGATGATGTCACCATTTTGAACCAAGGCAATGGCTCCACCGATTTGGGCTTCAGGAACAATATGTCCCACAACAAAGCCGTGTGTTCCTCCTGAGAAACGACCATCGGTAATTAAGGCAACATCTTTCCCTAAACCTGCCCCCATGATGGCTGCAGTGGGTTTCAACATCTCGGGCATTCCTGGGCCTCCTTTTGGACCTTCATAACGGATTACCACTACTTCCCCTTTTTGTACTTCACCATTGCGAATACCATCGTTAGCGGCATATTCTCCATCGAAAACACGGGCTGGGCCTTTAAACAAGAGCCCTTCTTTTCCTGTAATTTTAGCTACAGAACCTCCTTCAGCAAGGTTCCCTTTGAGAATACGGATGTGACCCGTAGGTTTGATTGGTTCGGCAACAGGACGGATAACGTCTTGACCTTCTTTTAAACTTGGAACATCAGCGAGGTTTTCAGCAAGCGTCTTTCCAGTAACGGTGAGACAATCTCCGTGCAACATTCCTTCTTCCAACATGAATTTCAATACGGCAGGAACACCACCAACATCGTGGAGGTCTTCCATGAGGTATTTTCCACTGGGCTTAAGGTCAGCCAAAAATGGCGTTTTATCCATGATGGCTTGGAAATCGTCTAGGGTGAAATCTAGACCAGCAGCTTTGGCGATGGCCAAGAAGTGTAAAACGGCATTGGTTGATCCTCCTAAAACAGCGACCAAACGAATGGCGTTTTCTAATGCCTTTTCGGTAACGATATCTTTTGGCTTAATATCCTGTTCTACCAAATGACGTAGGGCAGCACCCACACGAGCACATTCTTCTTTTTTATCTACACTCACCGCAGGGTTAGAAGAATTGTAAGGCAGGGCCATTCCAAGTGCTTCAATAGCAGATGCCATGGTGTTAGCCGTGTACATTCCGCCACAAGCACCAGCACCTGGGCAAGCATTTTGAACAACTTGTTTGTATTCTTTTTCGTCTATGGTTCCCGCAACTTTCTCGCCCCATGCTTCAAAAGCGGAAACAACGTCGAGTTTTTTGTCTTTGTGACAACCAGAGGCGATCGTACCTCCGTAAACCAAGATACTCGGGCGATTTAAACGCAACATGGCCATTAGCGCACCGGGCATGTTTTTATCACAACCTACTACGGTAACGACACCGTCATACGACATGGCTTGTACCACAGTCTCTACTGAATCAGCAATGACGTCGCGCGAAGGAAGAGAAAAACGCATTCCGGGGGTTCCCATGGAAATCCCGTCGCTTACCCCAATGGTGTTGAAAATCAATCCAACCAAATCAGCCGATTGAACTCCCTTTTTTATTTCCACTGAAAGCTCATTGAGGTGCATGTTACAAGGATTTCCTTCGTACCCTGTACTAGCGATTCCAATGAGGGGTTTTTTAAAGTCTTCGTTGGTTAATCCAATGGCGTGCAACATAGCCTGCGCCGCTGGTTGAGTAGGGTCTTGGGTGACCGCTTTACTGTATTTATTGAGTTCCATGAAAGTAAATCTATTACGAAATTAAAGGGCAGGCTTTCGGCTTTGAAAATAAATAGAAAAATGCACTTATGCCCAAATTATTTTTATATATGATATAGTGTTGATTAATAATTATTTAATTAAATATTTTAAAAGATGCCCAAAGCAAAAAAAATCGTGTTTTTAAAGTGAAAAATAGCTTTAAGTGCTTTCTTTCAAAAAATCTACCTACTTTGAGGCTTGCAAAAACATATTTATGACTGCTTTAGAAATCCAACAAAAACAACGCGAATTTTTCGCCAGTCAAACGACCAAAAATCCAAGCTTCCGCAAAAATAGTTTAAAGCGCTTTCAAAACGTCCTAATTCGTAAAGAAAATGACATCAATGCTGCCTTAGCTGCTGATTTAGGGAAATCAACTTTTGAAGCCTTTTTAACCGAATATTTTGTGGTGACGAAGGAATTGAGAACCATGATTAAAAACTTGGAAGAATGGTCGCAACCCCGACGTATTTCTGCTTCTGTTTTTAACTTCCCTTCAAAGGACTATCTGATTCCGGAACCCTTTGGTTGTGCTTTGCAAATTAGTCCGTGGAATTACCCTTTTCAGCTTTCATTGGCCACGCTCATTGGAGCCGTGGCTGCAGGAAATACAGTCGTACTAAAACCTTCAGAACACGCGCCAAAAACGGCCGCTTTATTAGCCGATGTAATCGCAGAAGCCTTTCCTCCTGAGCACGTTACCGTACTTAATGGAGATGCCAAAGTTGCACAAGAGCTGTTGGCCCTACGCTGGGATCATATCATCTTTACTGGCAGTACCCACATTGGAAAAATCGTAGCGAAAGCTGCTGCTGAACACCTCACTCCCACTATACTCGAATTGGGCGGGAAAAATCCTTGTATAGTCGATGCATCTGCCCCCATTGCATTGAGTGCAAAACGCATAGTGTGGGGGAAATATTTGAATTGCGGGCAAACCTGTATTGCGCCCGACTATCTATTGGTTGACCGAAAAATTAAAGACGATTTGCTCGCAGCCATGGTGAAAGAAATTAAACTGGCCTATGGGGAAGATGCGGAAACCTCAGAAAGCTATGGACGTATTGCTCACCAGAAGCATTTTGACCGCTTGGTACAAATGATCGAAAGCAGCACTTTGGTTCACGGGGGAAAACACAATACCGATACGCGATTTATTGAACCCACTTTGCTGGAAGTAAACGATACTGCTCACCCAACCATGGCTGATGAGATTTTTGGTCCTATTCTCCCGGTTCTCGCTTATGATGATGAGGCTGAAATCGACGGAATTGTAGCACAGTTTGAACGACCACTAGGCTTTTATGTCTTTTCAAAACGCAGTGGATTTATTCAAAATCTCTTCGAACGTTATTCGTTTGGAGGCGGTGTAGCCAACGACAGTATGATTCAGTTTGTCAATGATAAATTACCCTTTGGTGGGGTTGGTCACAGTGGCCTAGGAGCTTATCACGGAAAGTATTCTTTTGACGCCTTTACCCACTTTAAACCCGTGGTCAAACGCGGAAGATGGCTCGATCCTTCTATTCGATATGCCCCCTACCCTAAATCCTTTGGTTGGCTCAAGAAACTCTCCAATTATATGTAAACTATGGCAGAAAAAACGGTTCGCGAGGCGATTGCTTATCGCCGTTCGGTGCGCGTCTATGACCCCGAACAACCCATTGACCCAGCAATTGTAAAAGACTGTATTCAACAAGCCACCTTGGCTCCTACCAGCAGTAATCTTCAATTGTGGGAATTTTATCACATTACCAGCACTGCTGCAAAAGAAGCGATGGTGAAAGCTTGTTTAAGTCAAACCGCTAGCCGAACAGCCCAGCAATTTGTTGTAGCTGTTTCCCGCAAAGACAAGTGGAAAGAACGGGCAAAAGCCAACCTCGATTTTCTGGAAGAACAATTTTCTACCCAAGAAAGACGAGACAGCAAACGGGAAAAAATGGCAACGAATTACTACACCAAAATCATTCCTACCCTCTACACCGATTTTTTGGGGATTATGGGGCCGTTTAAACGCTTATTGGCTACCATCCAAGGTTTTTCTAAGCCCATGTACCGACAAGTATTGTCGCGTGATACAGATATCGTCGCCCAAAAAAGTACCGCTTTGGCAGCACAAAATTTTATGCTTAGTATGGCCGCTAACGGTTATGACACTTGTCCCATGGAAGGCTTTGATTCCAAGATGGTAAAAGAAATCTTGGGCTTACCTTCTTCAGCCATGATCAATATGGTGATTAGCTGCGGAGTGCGTGGGAAAGGAGGAATCTATGGGCCTCAGTTCCGTGTTCCTTTTACTGAAGTGTATTTTGAAAAGTAAGGAGGTCACCTTCGCGTTTTTGAACTAAGCACGCTAGGCTGGTTTCGGTTAATTGAAGTACTTGCAAATATCCGCCTGTAACTTGGCAGTCGGCCGTTGCCACTAAGAGTTCTCCTCCTGGGGTCAACTGAACCATGCCCGGAAGAACCAACTGACTCAAAAGTTGGTCGGCTTTTACTTTTAAGGAAGTGGACAATCGATACCCCATACGGCTATGCGATACCACTTGGTGCTGTTCCGACAACAATTGCTGCTGCTGTTTTTTGCTCAAAAAAGACCAATCGGGGCCAGGAATAACTTCTACCCTATTTTGATGAAGGTAGGCAGTATCGACTTTTAAATGAACAGGATTGGTTTGTAGTTGTTCAGGTGATGAATTTAGTTTGAAAACATCCCCTTTTCTCAACTGGTTTTGGGTGGTGATAGGAGAAAAATAGGCAACGCTCCCCAAGGTTTTTTCCACTTTTAATTCGGCTTCAAAACGCAAGTAGGTACGGATTCCTTCAGTAGATTTCCCCAAACTGAGTTCGCTTCCCTTTTCTGCTACATACACCCGATTCATCACCAAAGGCCTATCGTCTAGCGTAGCTTCCATGGTTCCTCCAGTGAGAACAAAACGCAACGGTTGATGCAAACGCAGGCTAGGACCTATCAAAGTACATTCAAAGACGGAGGAATCGTTTTGATAGGGCAACAAAGCCATAGCTAACGCATAAGCTTTGGCGTCCATCGGCCCAGCCAAAGGAACTCCTAAATGACGGTATCCCCTTCGCCCCTGATCTTGCAGGCTAGTATAATAACCGGGCTTGATGACTTCAATCATGACGTTTTTCTCTTTGGTTGATAAACCCCCATTTCAACCGCCAATGCAATGGAACGACATTGTTGTAGGTCTATGCTTGTAAAGCGAATTTGGTCACCAGATTGAATAAAAACAGGAGGATCGTTTTGGGGTATAAACCATGGAACTGGCGTGTAGCCAATGCCTTGCCAACCTCCCGGACTGTCTTGTGGATAAACCCCCAATTGGGCACCCCC
>WTJP01000152.1:13277-14832 GCA_011526275.1 Candidatus Arcticimaribacter sp.
AATGTTTAAGCCGGCCGCTTTTGCTTCTACTGAAAAGGTACTCCCTGGGGCGCAGTAAACTGTGCCGTTGGGGCTGTATTCTTGAATGACCTCTACTACAGACTTTGCTTTAACTGAATCGTGAAATAAATCGTTGTACAAAGCCCCATGGGGTTTAATGTGGTTGACCGAAGTACAAAGCGAATAAAAAAGATCGAATTGACGACGCAGGGCATTTTTTAAGGCTTGGGTGCTTAATGCCATGGAAATACGACCAAAGTTATCCGGGTCGGGGTAAGCCGGATGAGCGCCTACCTTTACGCCAAATTCTTTGGCATAGGCAAGGGTTTGAAGTACTGTTTCTCGATCGCCAAAGTGTCCCCCACAGGCAATAGAACAAGAAGAAATATAAGGCATTACCGCTCGGTCATTCCCCGTGCCTTCCCCTAGATCGCAATTGATGTCGATGTATTTTTTCAAAACAAGAGTCCCAAACTTTTTACGCCCAAGAAGATAAAAAAGAGTTCGATGAAAACGAGGATTGCATTTTGAAAAAAGCTGGGGCGCGCACTTTTCATGAGGCTGCTGTTATTCACCGTGAATAACAGCAGCAAACCGATAACAGGCAATAAAATCCCATTGGCGATTTGTGCAAAACGTATAATTTCCAAAGGCACAGCCCCTAAAAGCGTAAAGGCGACCCCTACCAGCAAAACAGATAGCGCTGTTAAACGATAGCCCCAACTTTTTGTGGACCACTGAAAACACTCTGCCACCACAAAACCAGCAGCCATGGGGGCCGTTAAAGCCGAAGTCAAGCCAGCAGCAAAAAAACCAAACTGCATAAACACAGGAGCTGCCGCTCCGAAAAGTGGTGCTAGCGCTTCTCCTAAGTCGGCTGCATTGGTTAAACTATTTCCTTCTAGCGATGCTGCTGCGATAATGATACAAAGGGAAACCACGCCACCCAAACCAACAGCGACAAGCGTGTCTCGTCTTAATTCTTCTAAGGACATATTAGGAGAAGCAGCGACCATAGCGGAATGGAGAAACAAGTTATAGGGGACAACAGTCGTCCCCAAAAGACCGACTATGTTGAGTAATTCATCGGATTGAAAGCTGGGAAGAAATAGCCCACTAAGCACTTCCCCTAAATTGGGCTGGGTTAATGCTGCAGTGAGTAGAAACGACAAACTCATTAAAATAACGATAGCCACCAAGAGTTGCTTGAGCCATTTAAAATTCCCTTTCAGCAATAAATAGCCCACGATGAGACCCAAAAGTAAAGGCAGGGTATCGAGTTCTCCGAACAGAAAAGTGTTTTCTCCAAAAAGCCCTTTTAGACCTAATAAAGCACCCGAGAGATTCCCAGCTTCATAAGCAGCGTTGCCAATAAAGATGGCTGAAATTAATAGAGCAGCTAAGGCGAGTTTTAAGGCTGGGGAAGCAACTTGATTTAAACTGCTCTGCGCCAAACCTTTTCGTGTTGTCCAAGCAATTCGTGCAGCCGTATTTTGAATAAAAATGGTAATCAAAACCGACAAAAGCATGGCCCACAACAAACTAAAACCGTGTT
>WTJP01000080.1 GCA_011526275.1 Candidatus Arcticimaribacter sp.
ATTTCAATCAATTCGTCGTCGTTGAATTTGATAAAATCGGCCTTATTCATCAACGCCACTAGGAGAGGAATCGAATAATGAGGTGCTCTAAGATTTACGTCGAAAACCTTGTAATTTGCATGATTTAAAAGTTCATCAAGGGTGGCTTTAGCGACAGCATCTCGCGCAACTAAACTTCCAAAAAGGAATGCATCGCATGCTTTGACCTGGTCCACAAGGTCAGCTAATACCTCAATTTTATCCCATGCAGCCGGATGTGCAATGGTGTAGCTGGCTGAACCATTTTCGTCTAAATGAACCAAAACCTGCCCCGTTTCATGAGCTGCATCTACCTGAATGAGATCACCGCTTAAGTTCTCCGCCGCAACAAAATCAAGTAAGCGTTTACCCAAAGCGTCCTCACCAACTCTACTGGCAATTTTTGTTTTTACACCGAGTGCGTTAAGCCGAAGAGCAACATTGAGTGGTGCTCCACCAATTTTTTCACCGCTTGGAAAAACATCCCACAAGACTTCTCCAAAACAAATTACACTTGTTTCCATCTTATTTTAATCGAGCGATTACACCTTGTTTAAATTGAACGTTCTCGCCCCCTTTTACAACAATTTCGGTGTAGGCTTGTTGCGGGAAAAAGATATCGGTCAATACTGTTCGACCGCCATCCCAAAATAGTTCGACTGATGTTTTATCGAGAATAATTTCCCCTTGTAGTGTTTTTTCGTTTCCTAGGCGTGGAGCAATACTCACCCGGGTTCCAAATTCCTTTTCAAAGTCAATTTTACCCGATGCCGTGCGGTCCACATAAAAATAATTATTGGTTGCATCTAAGCCCAGGTCTAAATGATCTCCAGCGCTATTTTTCAATTGAAATTCAAAAGACTGATTCTCCTCTAGATCTAACGCAAACGAGAAGCGCAGTGCGCCCAGTCCTTCTTCGTTTTTGTAAATGGAGGTGAGTGCTTTAGATAATGAGCGATCGTTTAATGAAATCTCTTCTGCTATGCTTTGCTCGATATCCTTTACAGGACTAGAAAACAAGCGATATCCTTTCTCGTTGTGTTGGAGCGCAAGTTCACGTGCGATGGTCATGGCCGAACGCCATTTTTCGGTAGGAACTACTTTGGCATATTGCCAGTTGGACATCCAACCAATAAAGAGCTTGTTTCCATTTTCTAGGGTTTTGTTTTGCCAAGTAACCCCGGCATAGTTGTCTCGTCCAAAATCAACCCAGTAGTTGTTGTCGTCTTTGAGTTGCGCTGCAAATTCTTCATCTAGGGTGAATTTTTCCCCATCAAAATCTCCAATAAAATATTGTGTTGCACTTCCTCCATTAGGTCCACCTGGATTAATGCTTACCAGCATTACCCATTTTTGTTTCTCCCCTTGATTTACAGGAAGGGGGAATAAATCAGGACATTCCCATACGCCCCCGTGGTGACCAACATCCTCCCCAAAATCGGCGGAATAGGTCCAGTCTTTTAAGTTAGGAGAAGTGTAGAGCATTACTTTTTGCTGTGCCGCTAAAATGAGCACCCATTGCTTTCGCGTTTCGTCCCAAAAGACTTTAGGGTCTCTAAAGTCGCGAATGTTTGGGTTTTTAATGACAGGGTTCCCTTCGTATTTCGTCCAAGTCATACCCTCGTCAAGCGAGTAGGCTATGCTCTGGGTCTCCACATCGATTTTCTCGGCTATTTCTTTGTCCATGTCGTGGTGGGTAAAAATCGCGACAATGGGGGTGACGCCCTCTTTCCCGAAACCTGAGGTGTTTTGGTGATCGACCACAGCACTACCCGAGAAGATGTAGCCCATTTCGTCGGGATACAAGGCCACAGGATGTTCTTCCCAGTGCACTAAATCTTCACTGCTTGCATGTCCCCAGTGCATGGGGCCCCAAACACTGGCTCCTGGATAATATTGAAAATAAAGATGGTATTTTCCATTGAAATAAAACATCCCATTGGGGTCATTCATCCAATGTGCTTTAGGGGTAAAGTGAAGTAGCGGTCGGTATAAAGTCTCTTCGTTCATTTGCGTTTCTTGGGTTGCATTCTGGCAGGCCATTAAGAACAACATTACCGAAATTAAATACAGTTTTTTCATTCTTTAATCAAGAGTTGTTGTGCTAAAGATTCGAGGGAAACACCTTTGGTTTCAGGCATCCAAAAATACACAAATAAGAGTTGTAAGACCATCATAAAGGCAAAAACTGCAAATACAATTCCAGCCCCTATGGTAGCAAAAAGAACAGGAACTAAGGAAGGAATAATTGCTGCCAAGACCCAATGGGTAGAAGTGCCAAATGATTGCCCTGCACTGCGTAAATGATTGGGATATATTTCAGAAATGAAAACCCAAATAATGGCGCCCTGGCCAATGGCATGCGAAGCAATAAAAAGAAATAGGAACAAGGGTAAGGCCAAGCCTTCCCATTGAAGTAAAAAGGAAGCCGCAATGAGTGAGAGCGAAATAATATAGCCTATTGAGCCAATATACATTAAGATTTTACGTCCCAGCTTGTCGATAAGATTAATCCCCAATAGGGTAAAAATGAGGTTCACTAGGCCAATGCCTACACTGCTCAAAAGCGCCGTACTTTCTCCTAGACCACCTTCTTCAAATATGCGGGGTGCGTAATATAAAAAAGCATTAATACCTGAAAACTGATTGAAGAATGCAATGAGAAAAGCTAAGCTTAAAATAAAGCGGTATTTACGATCAAAAATACTTTCATTGGTAGGAATACTTTCTTGTTCTGTACTGATGTCTTTGATGAGGGCAGCAGCATCGTTTTCGTTGTAAGCGGCTTTAATAATGGCCTTTGCTTCTTCTTCTTGTTGCTGTAAAAAAAGCCAGCGTGGACTTTTGGGAATGAAGTACACCATAAAAGTGTAAAGTAAGGCTGGTAGTGCTTCTACTCCCATCATGTAGCGCCATGCATTTTCACCTAAGTCACTTAGTAGGTAGTTGGACAGGAAAGCTATTAAAATTCCAAAAACAATATTGAATTGATAAAGTCCAACCAAACGACCGCGGTCATGAGCAGGAGCGATTTCAGAAATATAGGCAGGGGCTGCAATGGTAGATGCCCCAACCCCAAGACCGCCCAAAAAGCGGAAGAAAGCGAAAATAAAAGGACCATTAGCCAAGGCTGAACCTAGGGCGGAAATGCTGTAAAAAACACCAATCCATAACAAGGTTTTTTTTCGCCCCAATATACGGGTGGGGATACTACCAAATAAAGAGCCTATAACGGTTCCCCACAAGGCCATCGCCATAACAACTATGCCGTGGAAACTGTCAGAGGAATTCCAAAGTTCTTGTAATTTTTGATCGGCACCTGAAATCACTACGGTATCAAATCCAAAAAGAAAACCCGCAAGTGCAGCAGTCAAAGACCATTGTAAAAGTTTACTCATCGCTTAAAAGTTTAATTCGGCTAAAGATAAACTTTTCTTAAACATCGATTTTCTTCTTACATTGGAGGAAGATAAACCACCAACAAATGAAATCAGTACACTACTTTTCCCTTTTACTTTTAGGGGTGTTTATGGCACA
>WTJP01000049.1 GCA_011526275.1 Candidatus Arcticimaribacter sp.
TTCTGTTTTCTTGCAACTGTCGCGACATGCCTTTGTATTGCTGGGTGTCGGACTGTAACAAGGCTTTCCCTTGCAAGACGGGATAGTGCATGGCCAAAGACAGGGCGATAAACCCAAAAAGGATGGCCGCATGAAGCCGCAGCTGTGGAGAAGTTAATAAATCAATCAATTTCTTCATAGTCGATATAATCTCCCAAGTCGTTAGTGGATTTCTTTTTAGGTGTAGGCGGGGTTTGGGTTGAATGCTTTTGCTGTTGCGCCATTTTTTTGGTGAGTCGATGTACAAAATACATCAAAAGCCAGGGGAAAATGCGACGTCTAAACAAAATGAGGACAGCAAAAAAAAGCAGGAGCAAGTTGGTAATCATAACCGTTATTCTAATGGCAACCTAAAATTAAAACATTAAACGCGAAAAAAGGTTTTCGCAAAGGGAAAAGGTTAGTTTATTTTTTAAAATACAGCTATCTTGCTTTAAATTGTATTGAATGCAACGACTTCCGTTATTTATCCTGTTTTTTCTTGTTTCCTTCACTGGTTTTGGGCAGTACACCGACCAAATCAACTCCAACCGACCTGGTGCTTCTATTGGGGCATTTTCTGTGGGAACACGCGTGATTCAGTTTGAAGCAGGAGCGGAATACCGCAGTTATAAACACAAGGCATACAACAATTCAAAAATCAACGGGAATATTGGATTCTTTTCCCTTCGTTATGGATTTTTAAAAGAACAACTCGAACTCACCTATGAAGGGGTATATCAATTGGACCAATTGGAAAACCGATTGGCCCTGCCCGCTATGTCGTATGAACGAGAAGGCTTTCTTCAAAACTTTTTAGGGATTAAGTACTTGGTTTTCGATCCATTTCGCCGTGAACAAGAAGTCAATGTATATAGCTGGAAAGCCAACAATGGCTTTAAACTTCGCGATTTGATCCCCGCAGTTTCGGTGACTTTAGGAGCCAATGCCGTCTTGCAGCAACGCAACCCCTACCCCTATGGCGATGTTTTTGGCAACCTTTCCAACCCTGTTTTCTATGGGAACTTTGGTTTAGGACCTGAAAAAGAACCTGTGGTGAGTGGCCGCGCTACCTTGGCGACACAGTCGCATTTTCTTGGGACCTGGGTGTTTGTCACCAACTTTACCTACAATCGAATTTTAACCGATTTTCCCGAGACGAATTACATCCTAACCCTCACCCACACCATCAATCCGTTGTGGTCGGTTTACCTTGAAACCCAAGGTTATTCCAGTGAAATCTACACCGATCAAATCTTTAGAACCGGTGCTGCCTATTTGTTGACCGATGATATCCAATTAGAAGCCACCATTGGGGCAAACACCAAAGACACCCCTTCTTTGTTTTTTATCAATGCGGGGGTCTCCTACCGCCTCGATTTCCACAAAGACATCGACCCAGAAAAGAAAGCTGAGGAAAAAGCGATGCGCAAAGAAGAAAAAAGCATGAAAAAAGGGGCTAAAAAAGCCGAAAAAGCCAATAGAAAAAGAGACCGCAGAGCGAAAAGAAATTAGACCGAATGATTGAGATTGTTGCCCTTAGCAGCCCAGAGGAATTCAAGGCATTTGTTGATTTTCCTTTTACCTTATATAAAAATCACCCCTACTGGGTACCCCCCATCAAGGCGGAGGAACTTGAAGTAATCGACCGCGATAAAAACCCTGTTTTTAACAACGCCGATGCCGCCTTTTACTTGGCCTATCGCGAGGGTAAAATTGTGGGACGCATTGCCGCCATGATCAACTGGATTGAAGTAAAAGAACTTCAAAAAAACAAGGTGCGCTTTGGTTGGTTCGACGCCATCGACGATGTAGAGGTTAGCCGTGCCTTACTCGAAGCTGTACGCGCGTTTGGGAAAGCACACCAAATGGAATTCATGGAAGGCCCTGTGGGCTTTTCTAACTTGGACAAAGCAGGCATGTTGGTCGAAGGCTTTGAGGAAATGAACACCATGATTACCCATTACAATTATCCTTACTATGCAGCGCATATGGAAGCATTGGGAATGGAGAAATTGGCCCAATGGGTGGAATATGAAATCAAGATCTCTTCCTTTGAAGAATCGCCCGAGAAAGTACGCCGTTTTGGGGAAATGATTCTTGAACGCTACAAGCTCAAAGTCTTGCATTTTACCAAAACAAAACAGATCATCCCCTACGTCGATCAAATGTTTGTATTGTTGGAAGAGACCTACAACAAACTGCAAACCTTTGTCCCTGTACAGGACTATCAAATCAAGCACTACAAAGAAAAGTACTTCCGCTACATTCACCCGGAATACATTAAATGCGTCGCCGATGAGCAGGGGAAATTGGTCGCTTTTGTTATCATCATGCCGTCTTTTACTAAAGCACTTAAAAAGGCCAATGGAAAAATGTTCCCTTGGGGTATTTTCCATGTATTGAAAGCGCAATATTTCAATCATCGCGCCTCTTTTTACCTCATTGGGGTACACCCCGATTATCAAAACAAAGGGGTTACCGCCATCATCTTCAACGAGATACAAAAGTTATTCAACAAGAAAGGGATTACCATCGTGGAAACCAATCCAGAGTTGGAAGAGAACGATGCCATCCAAAACATGTGGAAGAACTATGAACACCGCTTGCACAAGAAGAGAGCAACCTTTACCCAAAGTTTATAAGCATGCTAACGGAAGGAACCATCATAGCGCTTTCAACAGCAGCAGGTGCTGGGGCCATAGGGGTTATTCGCCTGTCGGGGGAAGCAGCTATAGCGACTACCGAGCGACTCTTCGTGCCACGCACACCAAAGCATTTGGGCGAACAAAAAAGCCATAGTATCCATTTAGGCGATATTAAGGCGGGAGAGCAAATCATCGATGAAGTCTTGGTGAGTCTCTTTAAAAACCCACATTCCTACACAGGGGAAGATGTGGTGGAAATTTCCTGCCACGGTTCCCGCTATATACAAGAAAAAATTCTTCAACTTTTTATTCAAGAAGGAATACGTCCTGCACAACCGGGTGAGTTCACCTTACGGGCTTTCATCAATGGAAAAATGGACTTGTCGCAAGCTGAAGCAGTGGCCGATCTTATCGCCTCAGAAAACGAAGCCAGTCACCAAGTGGCCATGCAGCAAATGCGCGGGGGAATTAGTCACGAAATCAAACAACTTCGCCAAGAACTGCTCGATTTTGCTAGTTTAATTGAATTGGAATTGGACTTTGCAGAAGAAGACGTGGACTTTGCCGATCGCAAGGCTTTTGAAGCCCTATTGGAAAAAATCAATCTGCTGCTAAAAAAACTCATCGACTCCTTTGCTTTGGGGAACAGCATCAAAAAAGGGATTCCCATTGCGATTATAGGACCACCCAATGCGGGGAAATCCACCCTATTGAATGCGCTCTTAGAAGAAGACAAAGCCATTATCTCCTCTATCGCGGGGACTACCCGAGATAGCATTGAAGATGAAATCACCATCCAAGGCATAGGGTTCCGTTTTATCGATACGGCTGGGATTCGCGACACCCAAGACGAAATCGAGCAGATTGG
>WTJP01000090.1 GCA_011526275.1 Candidatus Arcticimaribacter sp.
GTCACATTGTTTTGCGCCCAAGCAAAGGGAGCAAAGAGTAGACCCAATAGGGTCCAAATCAAGTAAAGTTTTTTCATGATTTGGTTTAGTTTTAAGAATTATGCGGAAAAAGTCTTAAAATTTTGTTAACCCGTGTCAAGGGGAAAAGCGGGATTTTTTTTGTGGAGGCATTTTTTTGAAAAAAAAGCGAAAAAGGCGCCTTTTTTATTTACTATATTGATTTCGCCTAAATGGAGATTTTTAAAAAGGGGTGGAAAGGGGGATTAAAGGCAAAAAAATCAAGGAGATAAAAAAAATCACAAGCTGGGGTATTTTTGTAAAAATTAGGTTGGAAAGGCGGAATAAAGTCACTACATTTGCAGCCCTGAAAAATGGGAATTTAAACAATTTGTATGCCAACTATTGCACAATTAGTACGAAAAGGAAGAGTCACACTCACCAAGAAGAGTAAATCGGCTGCTTTGGATTCGTGTCCTCAACGACGTGGTGTATGTACGCGTGTATATACGACTACGCCAAAAAAACCGAACTCAGCGATGCGTAAAGTAGCGCGTGTTCGATTGACCAACGGTAAGGAGGTCAATGCTTATATCCCCGGAGAAGGACACAACCTCCAAGAGCACTCGATAGTATTGGTCCGTGGCGGAAGAGTTAAAGATTTACCGGGAGTTCGTTATCACATCGTAAGAGGAGCCTTAGACACCGCAGGTGTAGAGGGTCGCTTACAGCGCCGTTCAAAATACGGAGCAAAACGTCCTAAAAAGTAAATCGTCACTCGCAAAACTGTAAACAATGAGAAAAAGACAAGCCAAAAAACGTCCCCTTTTACCGGATCCAAAGTTTAACGACCAGCTCGTTACGCGCTTTGTGAACATGGTGATGTGGGATGGAAAGAAATCGGTTGCCTTTAAAATCTTTTACGATGCTATTGCTATAGTAGAAGAGCGCAACCAAGACGAAGAAAAAACCGCTTTAGAGGTTTGGAAAGAAGCCCTTTCGAATGTTATGCCCCACGTTGAGGTGCGTAGCCGTCGAGTAGGGGGAGCTACCTTCCAAATCCCTATGCAAATTCGTCCCGACCGTAAAGTTTCACTCGCCATGAAGTGGTTAATTAGTTTCGCCCGCAAGCGCAACGAAAAATCCATGGCCCTTCGCTTAGCCAACGAGATCCTCGCTGCTGCTAAAGAAGAAGGTGCTGCCGTTAAAAAACGTGTGGATACCCACAAAATGGCCGAAGCCAATAAAGCATTCTCACACTTTAGATTTTAATCACTATTCTATTGAACTGTAGCCATGGCTAGAAACTTAAAACTAACACGAAACATTGGAATTGCTGCGCACATTGATGCCGGTAAAACCACTACTACAGAGCGTATCCTTTTTTATACAGGGGTAAGCCATAAGATTGGAGAAGTGCACGATGGTGCAGCCACCATGGACTGGATGGAGCAAGAGCAAGAGCGTGGAATCACCATTACCTCTGCTGCGACCACCTGTACCTGGACCTTCCCCACAGAACAAGGACAACCTTTACCCGATAGCAAGCCCTATCACTTTAATATTATCGACACCCCCGGCCACGTGGATTTCACCGTGGAAGTAAACCGATCGCTTCGTGTACTCGATGGATTGGTTTTCTTGTTTTCTGCCGTTGATGGGGTAGAGCCACAGTCGGAAACCAACTGGCGTTTGGCCGATAACTACAAAGTGCCACGTATTGGGTTTGTCAACAAAATGGACCGTCAAGGTTCGAACTTCCTCGGCGTTTGTCAGCAAGTTCGCGACATGCTCAAGTCGAACGCCGTACCCATTGTATTGAACATTGGAGACGAAGAAGACTTTAAAGGAATTGTTGACTTGGTAAAAAACCGTGCGATTGTATGGCACGATGAAAAATTTGGATCGACTTTCGACGTAATCGATATTCCAGAAGACTTAAAAGACGAAGCAGAAATGCTCCGCGGTCAATTGATCGAGGCAGTAGCCGAGTATGACGAAGGTCTTTTAGAGAAATACTTCGAAGATCCAGATTCAATTACAGAAGACGAAGTACACGCTGCCTTACGTGCTGCGACACAAGACATGAGCATCATTCCTATGGTGTGTGGTTCTTCCTTTAAGAACAAAGGAGTTCAGTTCTTGCTCGACGCCGTTTGCCGTTACTTGCCTTCACCAGAAGACAAAGAAGCGATTGTAGGAACAAATCCTGATACTGGAGAAGAGATTGCGCGTAAGCCTTCGAAAGATGATCCTTTCGCAGCCTTGGCCTTTAAGATTGCTACCGATCCTTATGTAGGTCGTTTGGCTTTCTTCCGTGCTTACTCTGGTCGTCTAGATGCTGGTTCTTATGTATTGAATAACCGCTCTGGGAAAAAAGAACGTATTTCACGTATCTACCAAATGCACTCGAACACCCAAAACTCGATCGACTTTATCGAGGCAGGAGATATTGGAGCTGCGGTAGGATTTAAAGACATCAAAACAGGAGACACGCTTTCTGCTGAAAAGTCGCCTATTGTTTTGGAAAGTATGGACTTCCCAGATCCTGTAATCGGGATCGCGGTTGAGCCAAAAACCAAGGCTGATGTGGATAAATTGGGTATGGCATTGGCCAAACTCGCTGAAGAAGATCCAACCTTCCAAGTGAAAACCGATGAGGCTTCTGGCCAAACGGTAATTTCTGGAATGGGAGAGTTGCACTTGGATATTATCGTGGACCGCTTAAAGCGCGAGTTCAAGGTAGAAGTAAACCAAGGACAACCTCAAGTAGAATACAAAGAAGCCTTAACTGCCTCTGCACAACACCGCGAGGTGTACAAGAAGCAGTCGGGTGGTCGTGGTAAATTTGCCGATATCATCTTTACTATTGAGCCAGCTGAAGAAGGCAAAACCGGTCTTGAATTCATCAACGAAATCAAAGGAGGTAACGTACCAAAAGAATACGTTCCTGCGGTGGAGAAAGGATTTAAAGACGCGATGTCGAACGGTCCATTGGCCGGGTTCGAAGTCGATGCCATGAAGATTACCTTAAAGGATGGTTCTTTCCACCCGGTAGATTCTGATTCGCTATCGTTCGAATTGGCTGCGAAGCTTGGATTTAAAGCTTCTGCTAAAGCTGCCCGTGCAGTAATCATGGAACCGATCATGAAGTTAGAAGTGTTGACCCCCGAGGAAAACATGGGAGATATTGTTGGTGACTTGAACCGCCGTCGTGGTCAAGTAAACAGCATGGACGATCGTGCAGGTTCTAAAGTGGTCAAAGCTGAAGTACCATTATCAGAAATGTTTGGTTATGTAACCTCGTTACGTACCCTTTCTTCTGGTCGTGCAACTTCGACCATGGAATTCTCGCACTACGCTGAGACCCCATCGAACATTTCTGAAGCAGTGATTGCTGAAGTGAAAGGACAAAACGCTTAAATCATTTACGATGAGTCAAAAAATT
>WTJP01000043.1 GCA_011526275.1 Candidatus Arcticimaribacter sp.
CCAAGATAAGTGTGATGAAGGCTTAAATTATCCAAATCGCTCATATCGAAAACCAAGGTGCGTGTAGGGTTGCCATAGCGGACTTCGTCTAGTTCGTCCCCCAAATAGAAATACTGTTGTTCTGCATCGATCCAGCCTTGGTGGGTGTAGCCCCCGTTACTGTAGGTGATGGACGATATCAAGCGAGGCGAGGCTTTGTCGGTCACATCGACCACCACCACTTGGTTGTTCTCCCCTCCATCGCTATTGCTTCCAAAGAGAATTTCACGCCCTTGATAGTCGGGGTCAGGCCCAGCATAGGTGACCACTTGAGCATCGTGGGTATAGGATGAACCTGAGTAACCCCCTGCATCAACCGGCTGGGTAGGGTTGTTGATGTCGATAAAAATTGGACCACCTGCATAGTTGAAGGTCGAACCGGTTCGGGCGCCAATCACATAGGCAAATCCGCTTTCCTCATTGATAGCTATATTGTGTGCTCGACCAAAAGAGGTCAGTCGCGCATCGGCAGTAAACGTTTGAAAATCGCTTGCGTCACGAAGTCGGGTTAAATCGAAAACCTGCATCCCATGTCCGCTTGCTTCACTTACAATAAACGCATGGTTATCAAACACCTTAATATCGCGCCAGATGCTCGCATCGGTAGCCGTTGGTAATTTCCCAAGGTAACGCACCGCAGCAGGATTTGATATATCCAAGAAACCTACCCCATCATCTAGGCCTTGCAATACATATTCCTTATTGGTCTCGGGGTCTTTCCAGCCCCAGTTATCGTTTGCTTCACTACTGCCAAAGGCAGAAAGTGCTACCCGGTTAATGAGGTCGTAATTCGAACAGGGATATTCCCCTGCAAAACCATTTGCACAAGGCACCGGAGTAGAAGTAATCACAGGAATGGGTTGATTCTGTGGGGTTGGGATAGGGTCCTCTGGCACAATGATAGCTGGAAATTCATCTTCCATTTGCTCTTCTTTACTACAATGGAAAAAGACAAAACAGAACAAAAACAGCGCTAGAGAACGGTATTTCATGAATAGAATTTTGTTAAAGATACACGCATCAAAGATCTTACCAAAACGAGTGTAGAACAATTCAATAGATCGACGAAAAGGCTGTATTTTTGTAGCATGTTTGAAGATAAAAAACCCAGCAGTACGCCCCTAGCTCAACTTGGAGAGTTTGGACTCATCGAAAAAATTAAAGAAGGTTTCCCTTTAAGCCAAACTTCCTCAATCAAAGGAATTGGCGACGATGCTGCCGTGATTGATCATGAGGATCAAACGGTTGTTTCCACTGATTTTTTGGTGGAGGGCGTTCATTTCGATTTAAGCTATGTTCCCTTAAAACACTTAGGTTACAAAGCGGTCATGGTGAACTTGTCGGATATCTTCGCGATGAATGCAAACCCAACACAAATAACGGTGAGTATTGCTGTTTCCAACCGTTTCCCGCTAGAAGCCATTGAAGAGCTGTATGCCGGAATTGGTTTGGCGTGCTCACGCTACCAAGTTGATTTAGTTGGTGGCGATACCACCAGTTCGCAAACAGGCTTGGTCATCTCGGTTACTGCAATTGGAACAGCGAAAAAAGAAGCATTAACCTATCGTTCGGGTGCAAAAGAACACGACCTTGTTGTGGTTTCTGGAGATCTGGGTGGAGCCTATATGGGACTTCAAATCTTGGAAAGAGAAAAGGCGGTGTATAAAGTCAATCCACAATCGCAACCCGATTTATCGACCTATGCCTATGCCGTGGAACGCCAATTAAAACCAGAGGCTCGAAAAGATGTGGTTGAACTATTGGCCGACCTTAAAATAGTTCCTACCGCCATGATAGACATTAGCGACGGACTTTCTTCTGAACTCTTGCACTTGTGCAAAGCCGGGGAAGTGGGCTGCCAAATTTATGAAGATAAACTTCCCATTGACCCCGAGGTATTGGGGATTTGTAAAGAATTAAGCATCAACAACACCACGGCTGCCTTGAACGGAGGTGAAGACTACGAGTTGCTCTTTACGGTTGACCAGCAGCATTTCGATGCCATCAAAAACCACCCTTTACTCACTGTAATTGGTCATATTACCGAAGCAGCTGCAGGAAGTAATCTTGTAACTGGTCTTGGACAGCAAATTGAACTCACTGCACAAGGTTGGGTGAGCCACAAAGAAGAGGATACAGAAAATTAGCCTAAGGCAACGTCCAGCGACATCATCACAATAAACCCACCGATAAACCCTAGGGTAGCAATATCGGTGTATTTGTCTTGTTGGGTTTCGGGTATCACCTCTTCCACGACAACAAAGATCATGGCACCAGCGGCAAAAGCCAATGCATAAGGAAGAATAGGAGTAAAGAAAGTAACAGCTACCGCTCCAATCACTGCCGCAAAAGGCTCGACTATTGCAGAAAGCTGCCCGTACCAAAAGCTCTTAAAGCGACTCACACCTTGACGGCGTAACGGCATGGAAACAGCGACTCCCTCGGGGAAATTCTGAATTCCAATCCCCAAAGCCAAAACTACTGCACCTGCGATAGAAGCCTCGGGTAAACCTGCGGCCACTCCTCCAAAAAGTACTCCCACGGCTAGACCTTCTGGAATATTGTGGAGGGTAATGGCCAAAACCAAAAGGGTCGTTCTGTGCCATGGCGTTTTAATCCCTTCGCTTTCTTTAAAGTTGATGTGAATGTGGGGTAGTATCTTGTCTAAACCAAAAATGAACAAAGCCCCTAAACCAAATCCTATGGCGGCGGGCATCACTTTTACAAAACCTTCCCCCGGACTCATTTCAATTCCTGGGGCTAACAAACTCCAAAAACTGGCGGCAACCATAACTCCTCCTGTGAATCCCAACATACCGTCGAGTAATGCGCGATTGAGCGATTTCACAAAAAAGACCAAAGATGCTCCAAGTGCGGTGAGCCCCCATGTAAAAAGGGTGGCATAAAAGGCGCCAAGAACAGGATCGGTATTTTCAAAAAAATGGATAATGGATTCCATAGTTGCTACAATTTGGATTGAGTGCAGCAAAATTAAGGATTTATGTTGCAATCTTAAACAGCATCCAATGCAATTCCTTATTTTTGAGTGCTGTGGAAAAAGAAAATCACGTTGACATTATCATTTGTGGTGGCGGTGCCTCGGGCTTACTTTTAGCCAATGGCTTAGTCAAAGACCGCGCCTTTGACCAACTCAACATTCTACTTCTAGAAAAGGACAAGAAAACCCTAAACGACCGCACTTGGTGTTTTTGGGAAGAAGACGAAGGAGAATGGGAAAGCTTGGTACACGATCGCTGGGACAATGCATTGTTCAATGCACCCAACTTCAGCGACCGTTTCCCCATGCGGCCTTATCAGTACAAAATGATTCGCGGTCTGGATTTCTATCAGGCGATTTACCCTCGTTTAGA
>WTJP01000100.1:0-7671 GCA_011526275.1 Candidatus Arcticimaribacter sp.
TTTAAAAAATGTTTTGGGGAGTATGAAAAAGGACGTTATATTTGCACCACAATTGAGGTACCTTAGCTCAGTTGGTAGAGCAAAGGACTGAAAATCCTTGTGTCCCTGGTTCGATTCCTGGAGGTACCACATCAAAACCCTGTTATCATTTGATTTCAGGGTTTTTTTTTGAAGTGGTTGTACTTATACACCAAAAATCACTCAATTTATCCTGATGACTTTCATTCTTTTATCTAAGGGATCAACTCCATAGAAAAAAAACTTTCTATGATAGATTTTATAGTATTGCTCGTCAATGCTTTCTAAGTCTTTTCTTAATTTCCCTTTGAGGGTTTCATGGCTTAAACTATTTGGATAAAGTTTATACAGATCCTTAAAACTGGATGTGTTATTATTTTCTTGTATGTACTTGATTATACTAAGTTGATGTGGATTCAATGACCTTTTCCAACTCCTCATGTTATAATATTTACGCAGCGCTAGTAACACTAAAATGAAAAGAACAAAAAGCAAGCTTATCTGCAGTATGTTATCACCTTGGGATAATTGTATTTTTTCTTTGAAAGTCAGAGGTCCTAAAAGACTACTTTTTGACAAGCTAACTGATTCTTTGTCATAATAAACGCGCATATCATCTCCTTCATCCTCGAGCTTTATTGCATTATGAAAAATGGAAGATTTGTATTCTTTATAGACCAAAATTTCTTCTTTATCGAAATCATAAACAACTAAATCATCACCTAGGATATAAGCTTGTTCCCCTAAATTGAAAAATTTAGATTTTTCCGATATCAATTCTTTCACCGCATCAGGTGTTATAAGTTGATTCCATCTTTCTGCACCAAAGTCATATCTCCAAAAATCATTTATAATACGATCTGAAACTTTCTTGGTTTTAGGATCAAACTTTTGAGCGGTACCTGGCCCAACATATAGTTTATCATTTCCTATACCTCCCAACATAAACCTCCTAGGTGTTGGAGAATTTTCCAAAGCGTTGGGCAAAATCAACTCCCAAGTTCCTTTTGGCCGATAGAACCGAATTAAACTATTATTGAACTGAAAAATTCCATAACCACCAAAACTGTATAATTCATTATTGTAAACGAAATTTAGAGAACCATAACGTGTTTTAAATGAAAATGACCTATCAATTCTTGTAAGCGAATCACATAAATATTGAAAAACTTTTCCGCCCCCCTTTTCAATGAGAAAACTATTGTTGTTTACAGGGAAATCTAGATTTTTTTCCCTCAAATCATACCATGTTAAACAAGTATTTTGAGCGTTTAATTTGGACAGAAAAAAAAAAGAAAGAAATAAAAACGTTAGACGAAAAAAAATAGGGTGAAATAGGGTCAATATTGATTTTTGCATCTAAAAAATAGTTTACTCCTAAATTTAGACTATAAAACTATACCATGAAAAAATTAGTGCTCTTTTTATCTTTTTTTGCTTTTTTAAACTGTTCAAAAGAAGAAAGTGTTACACCAACTGAACAAACCCCACAGTACACTATTACCATATCATCAACAACTGGAGGTGCTGTAAGCACCCCCGGAGGTACCTATAATTCGGGTGCTGTGGTAACTGTTACAGCAACACCAGAAGAGGGCTATCGATTTACAGGCTGGACGGGTAGTAACTCCTTAGAGCCTACGCTAACCATTACGCTAAGTCAAAATCAGAGTTTAGTCGCTAATTTCGAAAGAGTATTTGAGTTAGAAAACAATATTCAAGGAAACTGGATAATTGATTCCTCTAGTACTTCGGGAAAAACAAGCTGTAATATCTTTAACCTAACCTTTACGAATACAGGAGAATTTACCATAGTATATTCTGGAGGTATAGAAACTGGGAACTATGAAGTTACGAGTGAAACCGATATTACATTAGGAACCGTTGGAGCAATAACAGAAATTGCCATTATCGATGGTGTAATTACATTTAATATAACCATAGTTCAATGTGTAGTTAGTGCTGAAGGAGAGCGAAATGAAGAGTATGTAGAAGGTGGATGTGCTAATTTCTTAGAATGTTTCTCGGGCACTTATGTGTACTTAAATCCTCAAATTATTGAACCGTGTCAAAATATGACCTACGAAAAATTTTCAAATGACATCAATAACAAATGGATGGAATACATCATTGATCGATGTGACTATGACAATAAATTGTGTAGAAGCTATTACAGCAATTTAACCAATTCATCTGATGTTGATTCAGGAGATTTCTTGGTTGGGGGATTAAACAATACTGGTTATTTGAGCGACACTGAAATACTAGAATTAGGATATGACTATGTTATCTATACATATCAATTGAGAAGACAGGACCCCAACGAAGATGTTTTAACTGTATATATTATTCGTATTGGGACTGACAACGGTTTAGTAGGGGTTTCTAGTCTTGACTATGAGTATATTTCAGAGCTTAGAGATAATCGTCAAAATGAACCACAAGAAATAAATTATGTTCTAGAAACTGAACCTATTTTTGATACTATTGATGAAACAGCAAATTGTGATAGTTGCTTGTTCTATGATACCAATGCAAATAGAGGCTGTGATAATATTTTTATTTCAATTGAAGATAAGGTTGCCGAATCATCCTTTTACACCAATAATGGATATATCCAACACGATATCACCATAGGAGAACCCATTTCGCTCCCAAATAACGAAGTTTTTTATGTTGCAGCAGAATACCCTATTCTTGAACCTGCATGGGCGACACACATCAGCAATTGGGGAATTCCTAGTCAAGGGGCAATTAGAGTGGTTTTGGTTAAAGACCCTACAAAAACAGGAGACAATTACAATCACGAAGAAAGCCCAGAAAGGTTTTATCTTCATTACCGCTATGAAGACAAACGCTTTCTTTA
This sequence comes from Candidatus Arcticimaribacter sp., assembly GCA_011526275.1. Classification (GTDB taxonomy): domain Bacteria; phylum Bacteroidota; class Bacteroidia; order Flavobacteriales; family Flavobacteriaceae; genus Arcticimaribacter. The sequence goes on from WTJP01000100.1 coordinate 2,885, forward strand.
TGCAATTGACCCTAAAGTAGAGAGTGTGCCTCAAGACGATACGGTTTGGACCTATCAACAACCCAACGCAGAAGGAATCATTTCAGGAGAAATAAATGATCTTTGGGCATCGTTCATTTCCTATGTTGAAGATCCAGAAAATTCACACAACGCATTAAATTTTATGGAGCGATACAACAATACTACATGGTATGACGGAACTGGACAATATCTTTACCTTAGAAATAACCCAAACAACTTTTTAAAAACCGTGGAAATTGGGGCACAACTACCTTGTTTTACCTATAATACCGATACATTTAACTACTTCGTAAATGGGTCATTTACCCCAGCAACACTATCGGTTTACCTGCTTGATAAAAATAATTTTGCTTATAACATAAATTACACATCCGATGGAGTAGCCACTACAGAAGTTGTTACCTATACTTTGTTACCTAATAACACGCTTAGAGAACAATATAGCTTGCCCAATAGCGAGAGTTTTACAGAAACAATTTATACCATATCAAATTTTGACACCAATACCGTTTGTCCCTAAAATTGAGTCTTAAATAGGATTACAACTTATTGATGCACTAATTTATTTGTGAATACCATTATCTTGGGAATTGCATGGCAATTAATTGATCTAAAAGCACTCAGTACGTTATATTTTTTTAGAGTAACAGGCTGATAATTTGTTTAACCTAAGTCAGTTTCGGAAAGTCGTATAGAAGAAATCATCTCTTTGGATTACTTTTGACAAAATTTGTAAAGTAACCCTTGTAAGCTAGTGTTCCGCTTAGGACACTATATCGATGCTATTATCCGAATGAAAATTTTAAAAACGTTGATTCTCTTTTTCTCCTTAGCGTTTACCGCACTTCTACTCATTTACCTGCTTGTTATGCGCTTTGTTCCCGCTTTTGGCGGCGATTTAACCGCTGAACAAAAACAGCAATTCAAACAACAAGAGAATTTCCAAAACGGGAAGTTCGTCAACCGAAGAGCCGTGCCCGAACCCCTCAACCTCGCTAAGTTTTTCGAATTGGGCTACGCTTTTTTCACCACCAAGGTAGTCAATGGGAAACCTGCCACTGCCCCAGAGGTGATTACAATAGATAAAACCGAAATGGAACAATACACCGAAACCCGCTTGTTTTGGTTTGGCCATTCTACTTTTTTAGTGCAGCACCAAGGGAAGAATATCCTCATCGACCCCATGTTTGGTCAAGTACCTGCGCCCATGGATTTTTTGGGAGATAAACGCTTCAACGACAGCCTCCCGCTCCCACCCCACGACCTTCCAAAAATAGATTATGTCGTTTTCTCCCACGACCACTACGACCATTTGGATTACCAATCGGTGCTTCAAATCAAAGACAAGGTGGGACAGTTCTTGTGTCCACTAGGATTGGGGAATCATCTACGTCGTTGGGGAGTGGAAGAAAATAAAATCATTGAATTGAATTGGTGGGAAGAGAAAAAAAGCGAAGCCTTTAGTTTTGCCTGCACCCCGGCACAACATTTTTCGGGAAGAAAATTCTCCAACGGACAAGAAACCCTTTGGGCTTCTTGGGTGATACAAGCTGAGGGGTTATCCCTCTATTTTAGTGGAGACAGCGGCTATGACACCCATTTCAAAAGCATAGGAGAAAAATACGGTCCATTTGACCTGGCCTTGGTAGAGTGTGGGCAATACAACAAATTATGGCCCGATGTACACATGTTCCCGCAAGAAACCGTGCAGGCGGGTATTGATCTAAAGGCCGAGAAAATAATCCCCATCCATTGGGGAGCTTTTAAACTGGCCATGCACCCCTGGAATGAACCACCACTTGTCGCCGCAAAAGAGGCGAAAGAAAAAGGAATTCCCATTGAAATTCCCAAAATTGGTCAAGCCATCCAACTTGATTCCCTCGTAGCCACGCAAGGCGAGTGGTACAAATAGGCTAGAAGTAGCGATGGAAGATGTACACATCATTGAGGTAACCGAAGAAAACCTGGAACGCTGCCAACCGCTATGCGATGCCTTAATGCAATTCCAAGCCGAGAAAAGCAAACTGCATCGAGAAATTCTTGCCGCTATGAATTTTGAAAACCGACTTAAAGCAAGTTTTCTTTCTTCACAAAACAAATTACTCCTCTTAGCCGAATACCGTGGCGAAGCCATTGGCTATGCCTATGCTAACACCTACTTTATGACAGAAGAAGGGCGCTATTTTTTACCCGATTGGTTAGCGGCGATATACAAAAAGGGGCAGCTTGTTTTTTATCCCGAACACCAAAACTTCCCTGCCAACATTGGGGTGTTCAATAACCTTTATGTACTTCCCAACCATCACGGAAAAGGGGTAGGACTAACCCTGGCCAAGCGGCTCATGGACTGGCTGTACCAAAGCGAAACAGACGACCTTTATGTTTACATCTCCAACGGCAATGAAGAGAGCATGGCACCCTTTTACCAACAATTGGGCTTTGCGTACAGTCATGCTGTTTTAGGTGGTTTTATTTTCGCCTACCACCAAAAGCGGCCTAAAAATTATTCCGTTTAAAACTACTCCAGCGAATTATTGGGGCTTGTGTGCTCCATCGCAAAAGGGCATGTTTTCCGACTTTCCACAACCGCACAAAGAGAATCGCGGACCGTGTTCAATGGGGTTTCCTTCCTCATCGGTCAAATTAATCTCACCACGTACCACTATGGGTCCTGCTGTTTTTCTAAATATACTGGGTTGACTCATTCTTTATTTTTTCACCAAGATATAAAAGTGCAGGAAATCAAAGAAACACTTGATTTGCCTTTTTTAACTACATTTAAGGAACCTAAATAATTTGACAATGAGAAGATTACTAGTTTTATTCGTCTGTATTGGTGTTGCACTCACTCCTTTTGAAGGCAGTGCGCAACGCAAAAAGAAAAAATCAACCGAAGCGAAGCAAGAGAAAATAGCTTTGGATGCATTTAAATTCCGCAATGTAGGTCCCGCCTTTTTATCGGGGCGTATTGCCGATATCGTATTTCACCCCGAGAACGACAACATTTGGTATGTCGCTGTTGGTTCTGGCGGAGTATGGAAAACCGAGAATGCAGGAACGACTTGGACTCCTTTGTTTGACCAACAAGCCTCCTACTCCACGGGTTGCATCAGCCTTGATCCACAAAATCCATCGACTGTTTGGGTGGGTACAGGAGAAAATGTTGGAGGAAGACACGTGGCCTATGGCGACGGGATTTACCGTTCCAAAGACGGCGGTAAAAATTGGGAGAATTTAGGCTTAAAAGGCACGGAACACATTTCTAAAATCATTATCCACCCCGACAATTCCGATGTTGTATGGGTCGCAGCGCAAGGTCCCCTTTGGAATAAAGGCGGCGAGCGTGGGGTCTATAAAACCACCGATGGAGGAAAAAGTTGGAAACAAGTCCTGGGCGATTCAGCTTGGACGGGTGCTACCGACCTCATCATCGATCCCCGTAACCCACAAGTGCTCTATGCAGCCACTTGGGACCGCCACCGCACCGTTGCTGCTTTAATGAGTGGTGGACCAGGTTCGGGTATTCACAAATCGACGGACGGTGGAGAAACTTGGGAAGAACTCACCCAAGGACTCCCCAGCTCCAATATGGGGAAAATTGGTTTAGCCATTTCCCCCCAGCAACCCGATGTACTTTATGCCGCCATCGAATTGGACCGCACCACCGGTGGGGTCTATCGCTCGGCAGACCAAGGTGCCTCTTGGAAAAAAATGTCAGACGCTGTTTCAGGCGCAACAGGGCCGCACTACTACCAAGAGCTCTATGCAAGTCCGCATAAATTTGACCGCCTCTACTTGATGAATGTTCGCGTTTTAACCTCTGAAGACGGAGGAAAAACCTTCGTTCAACTCAAAGAAGAGAAAAAACATTCCGACAACCACGCCATCGTGTTCAAAAAAGACGATCCCAATTACATTATGTTGGGAACAGATGCCGGTATCTATGAGAGTTTTGACCTCGCGCAAAATTGGCGTTACCACAAAAACCTCCCTTTAACACAATTCTACAAAGTAGCGGTGAACAATGCCGAACCTTTTTATCACATTTTTGGAGGAACACAAGACAACGGTTCTGTGGGAGGACCCTCTGCAACCGACGAGCGCGAAGGGATTGCAAACAAACACTGGTACAAAACCCTTTTTGCCGATGGGCATCAGTCGGCTACCGACCCGGTGCACAACGAAATCATTTATGCCGAAACCCAACAAGGTGGGCTGCACCGCATCGACCTCAGTACGGGAGAACAAGTTTTTGTTCAACCCCAAGCGCAGGCGGGTGAACCGCACGAACGTTTCAACTGGGACGCGCCAATTTTAGTATCTCCGCACGACCCTGCTACCCTCTATTTTGCTTCCTACCGCGTGTGGAAATCCACCAACCGCGGGGACGACTGGTCGCCCATTTCTGGCGATTTAACCCGAAATGAAGAGCGTTTGAGTCTTCCCATTATGGGACGAAAACAGTCTTGGGACAACGCCTGGGATGTGGGTGCGATGTCGAACTACAATACCATTACTTCTTTAAGCGAATCGCCTTTACGTGCAGGGCTGCTTTACGCAGGTACCGATGATGGTTTTATTCAAGTTACCGCCAACGGAGGAGAACAATGGACCAAGATTCCCGTAACGCGACTTGGCCTTCCTGCACGCAGCTTTATCAATGACATTAAAGCAGATTTACACGACGAAAACACCGTTTATGCTGTGCTCGACAACCACAAAGAAGGCGATTTCAATCCCTATTTGTACAAGAGTACCGACCGCGG
>WTJP01000100.1:7771-13425 GCA_011526275.1 Candidatus Arcticimaribacter sp.
CTTTGTCGAAGAATTTACCAAAGCGCACCTTACTGTGGCGCATCGTTCAAGACCATGTCAATAAAAACCTCTTCTTTTTGGCGACCGAATTTGGAGTCTACACCTCTTTAGACGGGGGAGTTAACTGGCAAAAATTACCCGGTACTCCAAACATGGGCTTTAGGGATTTAGTCATTCAAAAAAGAGAAAACGATCTCGTCGCGGCTTCTTTTGGTCGTGGGTTCTATGTTCTCGACGACTACAGTGCACTTCGCGAAATGACTCCAGCGCGTTTAAAGGAAGAAGGAACTTTATTTACACCAAGAACGGCCAAATGGTATATTCCAAGAAGCAATCTTGGAAATACAGGCGCCGATTTCTACATCGCAGAAAACCCTGAATTTGGAGCGGTATTCACCTATCACCTCGCCAAGGAATACAGTACCCAAAAGCAAGACCGCAAAAAACAGGAAAAGGAAGCCAATAAAAAAGGAACCAATATTCCTTTCCCTGGCTATGCTGCCTTAGATGCTGAAAACAGCGAAAAGCCAGCAAAAGTATGGATTAGCATTAGCGACGAAGACGGGAATATTGTTCGTCACCTCACGCAAAAAGCGAAAAAAGGAACCCACCGTCTAAGCTGGGATTTACGCCATGCCAGTACACAGGCCATCGACCCCGACCGAAAAGGCAACCGTTGGAATGCAAGTGGTCCCATGGTGGTGCCTGGCAATTACAGCGCACAATTAAGTTTGGAAAAAGACGGTGTTGTTCAATCGCTGGGTGAAGCCGTTTCCTTTGAAGTAAAAGCCATTCGCGAAGGTGTTTTAAAAGGGGTGGATTATGCAACCTATGACACCTACAGAAAAGAGCTCACCGCAGTGCAAAGAGAAATGCAAAGCTTGACCGATCTTTTCAATCGTGCAGAAAAACAGCTCAAAGCCTTAAAGAAAGCGGCAGCGAAAACTCCGCTTGCGCCTGAAGCAGTAGCCGGAGAACTTTACGCTATAGAACAAGCGTTGACAGCCTTGACGATTAAAGCAGAAGGCAGTCCTGCGCGCGATGAAATTGGAGAACGCAATCCGCCTTCTGTGCAAAGTCACATGCGTGCCGCCTATCGCGGGATTACGACCACCTATGGCCCAACGCCTTTACACCGTAAAAGCTTGCGTTTAGCGAAATCAATGCTGGGTGATTTACGCCCTGAAGTTGAACGTATTGCACAACAAAAATTGCCTGCCCTTGCTGAAAAACTAACAGCGGCGGGCGCCCCTTATATCATCGGGCAACAGTAGCGATGTTTCTTGTAAAGACAAATCCCTCAATCCAATTGGGGGATTTTTTTTTGTAACAAATTTGACGTTTATCCATCTTATAGGGTAAATACGTAAATCGAACACCATGAAAAAAATCGCAAGCCTTCTTATTACTGCTTTACTTTTTAGCAGCTGTGTAGCCATTAAATTTCCAAACGAAATTAGAGTACACGTTGATTTACCCGAAAATGTGAGTGAGGAGCAAATCGATCGTTTAATCGATAAAATTCCACCCACGGTAGGGCAACGCAAAATAAAAACCCGTGTGGAGATTAGCACCGATGCCGGCACAACAGTAAAAGAAGAAAAGAAAGAAGAAAACTACAACAAAGACAATTAGTCTTTGGGTTGATACTTTAATTTCTTTTCTATCGCCATGATGATGCTGTTGGCGATATCTTTTCCTGTGGCATTTTCTATCCCTTCTAACCCGGGAGAAGAATTTACCTCTAACAACAAAGGCCCTTTGTTGGAGCGAATGATGTCCACCCCAGCAACATCTAAATTGAAAATTTTAGATGCTTTTATGGCAAGGCGACGTTCCTCAGCGGTAATTTTTACTTTATGCGCAGTTCCACCTTGGTGAATGTTGGAACGAAACTCTCCTTTAGGTGCTTGTCGCATGATAGAAGCGACGACTTTTCCATCCACCACAAAACAACGGATGTCTTTCCCTTCAGCTTCTTTGATGAATTCTTGCACCAGTATATTGGCTTGCAAGCTTTTAAATGCATTGATTACACTTTCTGCTGCTTTGTTGGTCTCTGCAGAAACAACTCCTTTCCCTTGCGTACTCTCTAACAACTTGATGATGAGGGGCGAGCCTCCCACCATATCGATCAAATCTTTGGTCTCCAGGGGCGACTTTGCAAAACCCGTTACGGGAATTTGTATCCCGTTTTTTGAAAACAACTGAGAGGAAAATAATTTATCTCGGGACTGGGAAATGGATGCACTTGAATTTAGACAGTAAGTCCCAATTGAATCGAATTGACGCAACAAGGCACAGCCATAGAAGGTCATACTGGGTCGAATTCTGGGAATTACAGCATCAAATTTGTCGAGTATATTCCCTCCGCGATAACGCACTTCTGGGGTTTGAGCATCCAACTTCATATAACAGTGTTGAATATTCAAAAATTGAATCTCATGTCCCCGTGCGAGGGCTGCTTCCATTAATCGCTTATTGCTGTAAAGCTCGCGATTGGTCGCCAGAAGACCAATGCGTAAACCGGTTTTTTCCTTGTACAAATGCTTGTAGAGATCATGGAAGGACTGCTCTTCAAAATCGCCTGCTAAAAAGTGTTTTGAAGGATCGACTAAAAAACGACCATTCATGGCTTCCCGCCCCAATAGCATGCGATAATCCATGGAATCGCGATTGGCTAGCGTTAGCTCAATTTCAAAGGTTTGGCCCATAATCGTCAATGGTGTCTTAATGACGTAACGCTTTTGGGTTGTTCCAGAAGAACTTTTAATGATCCGAGTATCGACAATTTTTGCCGAGCAAAACACCGATACGCTTCGGTTATCCTGAATAGGGTTAACCTCAAAATCAACATAAGGTATACCTTGGCGAATAACACGTTTTATGTTCGTCGCTTGAATCGAAGAGGTTTTTGCTCCCGAATCAATTCTCGCTTTAATAGCGGGGATTTGGAGTTCTCCAAAAGAACACCATTCTTCGCTCCCTAATATATTCACTGTACTCATAAGCTTCTACTTTAAAAAAAAAAGCCCTCCAAGATAATTGGAAAGCTCTTCACTGGTTTTCTACAAACCTCTTGCATCGTCGATGCAAGCAACACAACACTGTTTCCCTTTCGGGTATATTTTCTACCGCAAAGATAGTCTATTTTTATCACAAACTATTTGTGGTGTTTAATTATCTCTTCGGTGATTTTATGGTGATGCTGCACGTGATAAATACTGAAGAACAAGATCTCTCGCAAGGTGACCCGCCCCATCAACGGATGAGGTACCACATAATAATCTAGATCGTGGTCACTACACTTCTCGGCCACTTTGGCAAGCTTAGCGACCACTTTTTTGTAGGCTGAAAATTTCTTCTTCCGTTCACTATAGGCTACCGCTTTAGGACTAAATTCCTTAGGGGCAGCTGCAGTCATGCCGTCCAAAGCTTTGTGGTAACGCGCCACCAACTCGTCATAGGTGCGGGAAGGACGATTGGTCACACCAAATTTGTACTTTAAAACAAAGCGGGGTAGCCGCATGGCCAATACCACCGGCGCTACCGATTTAGTGATGTGCTCAAGCTGTTGCCCCGGCGTCCATTTTTCCTTCCAACTGAATTCAAAACAAGCGGCATCTAAGGGTTCAATTAAGGATAAAAAAGCGTCGTGATGATGGTGAATACCCGAAACGATCTCGGCTTTGCTGGAAGGTGCAGTGCTACTCATAAGCTAATGTAGTCATGCTGGCGATGCATGCTGGTTTTTTAATGTCTTTAATTTCTACTTTAATATTCCAGATAATCTTTAGCCCGCCAAATTTTTGATCCTCAATCTTTTCTACCGAAACTATTCCCCGCAATAAAGCGCCTACAGCCACAGGATGTGGAAACCGCACTTGGTCGATACCGTAGTTAAATCCCATTTTTAAAGATTTTACTTGTACCGCTTCCGATAAAAATTTGGTGATTAACCCCAAAGACAAAAAACCATGGGCTATGGTCTTTTTGTAGGGCGATTCTTTTGCAGCACGGGCTTCATCTACATGAATCCATTGGTGGTCGTGGGTCGCTTGAGCAAAATGATCGATCATCTCTTGGGTTACTTCGAGCCAGGTCGTAGGGTCAAAGGTCACGCCTTCGGCGGACTTAAAGTCCATAAAGTCTTTGTATTCCATTGGTTAGATTTAGTATTACAATATACTAAAAATGGAATGGACCTTAGATTTGCTTACTTTATATTTTTATAGCCTTGATAATACACCAAAGGATTGTCCGCTAAATTAGCGTCTAGTGCCTCTACCCGGCAAAGTACCAGTACATGATCGCCCGCAGGAATCAATTGTTCTACTGTGGTGGCATACCATGCATGGGCTTCTTCCAGCACTGGCGCCTCGTTGCGGTCAACAAAAACAGGTGCTTCTTCCAGTAGCGCTATTTTAGCGAAATGGTTACTCACCCCTTCCATGTTTTCATTTAAAATACTGATTCCCAACTTGGCACCTACCTCAAGGTAGCTGTTCAATTGGTTCTCATTCATCACAGAAAACAACACCAAAGGGGGCGTTAAAGAAACCGATAAAAAGGAACTGGCCGTCATTCCGTGAACACTACCGTCTGGGGTGTGCACACTCAGTACCGTTACTCCAGTGGGGAAACATCCTGCAACTTGCCGTAATCGCTTGGCATCTAGGGTGGACTCTTTCATTTTATTTTTTTGCTAAAATAAGGAACTTCAATTTGCCTATCCCCTCAACACGGGCTTTTTAAACTATCTTTGTTGTTTGAATTTTAACTATGCAGTATCAACCGGGCGATCCCGTGGATTTAATTGTTGTGCGCCGCACCCCCTTGGGCTATGTGGTGCAAATCAATGACCAAGAAGAAGGCCTCCTTTTTAAAAACGATGTCTTTCAACCGCTTGAACGGGGTGAAGAAGTAAAAGGTTACATCAAACAAGTGCGGGAGGATGGAAAAATTGATGTGAGTCTTCGACCCCAAGGATTCCGCAATGCCATTGACCCCGATTGCGATACTATTTTAAGTGTACTCAAAGAGAAGAAAGTACTGTTCCTTTCCGACCAAAGCAGTCCAGCTTCGATCCGGCAGCAGTTGCAAATGAGTAAAAAGGCCTTTAAAAAAGCCATTGGCTTTTTATACAAGCGCAAGGTTATCCGCCTGTTCGAGGACCGTATAGAATTAGTTGAACGTTAGTATTTTCAGCTTTAATCTAAAAACTGAACATCTTTATTTTCAATGGTAGAAACCAATTGAAGGACCTGTTGTTCATACTGCTTTGGCAAATCATCTAGCGCAGGGAACTTTTCATTGGCCTTGTAATTTTCATAATCCTGTAGAACAAAACCTGCATGGCGTTCCCGGTGCATTACAGCCCGAAAACGTGTGCCTCCGCCATTGGTGTAAAAGCGATAGGCCAAATAATCGATGAGCTGTTTTTCTTCGTGTATCCAGTAGCGGTATTCATCTTGATAATCGACCCCACCCCCAGCTTGCTGAAAGCTTACTTTTAACGCGACATAGGGCTCGCCTTTGATTTTTGTTTTCCCCATGTATTCGGCCACTACTGCAGGGTCTTTCAACACCTTGGGAAGTTGCACAAAATAAAGTACCGAGTTAAGGGATTCCGTATATTTTTGACTTAAGCTATC
>WTJP01000072.1:0-13003 GCA_011526275.1 Candidatus Arcticimaribacter sp.
ACCCGTATTGATTAAGACCTCAGGATCAAAACCCAGCTGTAGAAAAGTAGTGTAACAGCTTGATTTCAATTCCTCTTCTGAAAACTGTTTATAGAAATCCTTGACTTCAACTTCGATAAAACGCTCCCCACTTTCGAGTACATCTAAATGGATAAAAATATTTTCTTTACAGTAAATCTCACGCTGTTTTCTTACTTCACCAATGATTTCATTACTGGATTTGAGCAATTGAATTTCTTCTTGAGTGGGATTTAAATCATAACGATAGACTACTGTTCTTTCTCCATTATCAGAAAGTATTCGCTCATAATGAGTAATTAAACTTTTGGCTGAACTCTTTCTATATTTCAACTTCCCGTGAACCACTTTAAAGTATAAATCGTGCTGAAACTCCTCCCCTAAAAAATGGAATTCAAGACTAAAAATACGTTTACGTATCCCCTCAACATCTTTCAAGACTGCTTTTTGCGTAAAATCTTTATAAGGCAGCACTAGTCTCAAATAAATTATTGCGTTAAGTAGCTATCGTAGTATTTTTTCCAAGCATTCAAATGAAAGTCATTGGCTTGTTGGGCTATTTGTGCAGTTTTAACCAACTGCTCAAAGGCGTGAAATGCGCCTGGAAACAATGCAAACTCCACCGCTATATTCGCTTTTTTTAAAGCCGAAACATATTGAAGGGTCTCATCTTTAAAGGGTTCCATTTCACCAACGAATGTAATCGTTGGCGGTAAGTGATCGTGTCTTTGAGCCAATGCAACTGAAGCATAGACAGGAATCTCTTTTTTGCAGGATTGAAGATAAGTGGACCAACCCAAGGCATTGGATTTAGCATTCCAAACCGGAACCCCTTTTCCCATTTCCTTGGCAGAAACCGTGTTTTGTCGATGGTCTATCATAGGGTAAATGGGCATTTGAAAGGCAATATCGACCTCTCCCCTATCACAAGCTTTCTGGCTAACTGCAGCGGTTAATCCTCCTCCAGCGCTGTGACCCGCAACCACAAATTTAGGCGAACTAATATTCAAATCTCGGTAGTGCTCTTTCATCCACAAAAGAGTATCATAGCAATCGTTGAACCCGTTGGGATAGCCTTCCTGTAAGCCTTTGCGATAATCGGGGGCTACAATAACACAAGGCCGCGCTTTGATGTATTGTTTAATGATGCGTAAAGAAAGTTCTGGAACTCCCATCAAGTACCCCCCGCCGTGGAGATAGAGCATGGCTGGCAAGGGCGTTTCGCCTTTTGGACGGAAAATACGGACACGAATAGCTGGCCCTCCATTTTGACTTGGAATAAACCTTTCCTTATTGATTAGGCCTGGGATATCTTTCCCTCGCATAAGTCGAAATAACCTTTGGAGTAAGATTACTCCCCAGGGTTTTGAGGCTAAAAAACTCAGCACCCTCAACGAACGAACTTTGGGTTGCAGTTCTTTATCAAATTCATTTTTATCTACTTTGGGCACTATCATCGACAATTTAGACAGCATCCAAGATAGAAAAAGTAGTCGAAAAGAAAACTTCCCTTGCAGTAGAAAGTCTAACTATTGGAAAGGATCGCTAAACTTCTCGTCCTCCAGCATATTGTAGTCTGTAAGGGTATGCAAGAAAGCAACCAAAGCGGCCTTGTCTTCTTCAGATAAGTTAAGCCGGACAGGGTTTCCATTATTATCGCGCAAGGGCGGCGCCAAAGTGGGATGATCTTGTATCCCAGAATTGTAATGCTCTATAACTTCTTCTAGTGTAGCAAAGCGACCGTCGTGCATGTAGGGAGGGCGAATGCCAATATTGCGCAAGGAAGGAGATTTAAACTTTCCTCTGTCGTTTGGATTTCGTGTAGCTTCAAATACCCCATGGTCATCGGTTGAAACAGCATCTAATCCATTGTTTATAGCAGAAGAAGGCCCTATTGGACCATTGGGTATAGGCCCTACGAAGGCTTCACTCACATGGCAACCCGCGCAGTTGACTGCTCCGCCAGTACTCGACTCAATGGGACTAAAAAAAAGGGTTTTCCCTCTATTTTCCTGAGCGGTAAAAGCGGGGAAATCGAGCATTGGGTTAGCAACCTCAGCTCGGGCTAGGTCATATTTTGACGTAGTGCTCACCAAACTTCGCACGAATTGCGCTAACGCTAATCCGATGCGCTCACTTGAAATGGTTTCACTTCCAAAGGCGGCTTCAAATAAAGGAGGGTAATAGGCCTGTTCGCTAACAATTCGCTCTAAATCGTTTAGATTTAAGCCCATCTCAACCTCGTCTTGAATGGGTTGCAACACCTGCTCTTCCAAGGAGGCGGCACGCTCGTCCCAAAAGAATTTCCCACTAAAATAAAAACGCGCATTGACCAAGCCCATGGAGTGACGACGGGTTCTTTCCCCTTCAAAACCTTCACTTAATCTTTCTGGGTCGGAAAAACCAAAAGCGGCTTGATGGCAACTCGCACAAGACACTGTCCCGTTTGCACTTAATTTTTCGTCGTAAAACAAAACCCTCCCTAAAGTAGCTCCCGCATTGGTGACACTATTGTTTACAGGGGTGTTATCAAAACTTATTGCTTCCCGCTGAAATTGTGCTTGTGGTGGGAATGCATTTTGGGTATAATGAGCAGGTAAGTCGATATCAGAATAATTAAAAGGGGTGTTGGGAAGGTTTAGACCGATAAAAGGATCTGGCATGAGGACTGTATATTCGTCTTCTTTGGGAGAGGAACAACTGAAGATGAGAGCCGATAAAAGGAATAAAAAGAGAGAACGCATTGATGTAATTTGATCTAGATTAGACCCGCTTTAGAAAAGAAAGTTTTATTTGTCTAAAGTTAGTTTTTATGCGGTTTGCAAAAGCCTTATTCTCCCTCTTTTTTGTATTTTTAATCCGTTTAACACTTGAAACATGAAGAAAAGATTAACCCTCTTGAGCTGCGTTTTTGCCCTGATCGCTTTCAGTTGCGACGCCCAAGAAAATGGCCCTAAAATTGAATACCCAAAAAACACTGATTACACCTATGAGGTCGTAGCCGATAGCATCGACATCCCTTGGGGATTGACCTTTCTCAATGCTGATGAAATTTTGGTAACCGATAAAGCCGGTACACTTTACCATGTTGAAAATGGCATCAAAACCGAAATAACCGGCCTACCCCCTGTTTATGTGCGTGGCCAAGGTGGACTTTTAGACATCGCCGTTGCGCCTAATTATGCAGAAACAGGAATCATCTATTTCACCACCAGTTCTCCCTTAGGGGAAGAAAAAGGTGGACATACGGCACTCTACAGCACCCAACTTGAAAACAATGCTTTGGTCAACACCAAATTATTGTACAAAGGAGATTTCAATACCAAAAAAGGGCAACACTGGGGCTCGCGTATTTCTTTCGACAATGTTGGGCATTTGTATTTCTCCATTGGCGACCGTGGGAATAGAGAAGTGAACCCACAAGACATCACCCGAGACGGAGGGAAAATTTACCGCCTTAACTTAGACGGCTCAATTCCTGCTGACAATCCATTTATTCATTTAAGCAATAGCCGATCTGCCATTTACAGCTATGGGCACCGCAACCCGCAAGGCATGGTAACACATCCTGAAACAGGCGAAATTTGGACCCATGAACACGGCCCACGCGGGGGAGATGAAATCAACATCATCAAAGCCGGAAAAAACTACGGCTGGCCCATCATCACCTATGGGATCAACTACAGTGGAACCCCCATTACCGATATGACCGAAAAAGAAGGACTTGAACAGCCACTTTATTACTGGCTTCCCTCTATTGCTCCCTCGGGGATGGCATTTTCTTCTTCTGATATTTACCCCAATTGGAAAGGAGACCTCTTTGTGGGTTCTTTAAAATTTGAATACCTCGAGCGCCTAGAACTTGAAAACAACCAAGTGGTCAAAAGAGAAAAAGTACTGGACAGTATTGGGCGCGTGCGCAACGTTGAAGAAGGACCAGATGGTTACCTCTATGTAGGAGTAGAAGGGAAAGGCATCCTTAAAATCGTTCCCAAGTCATGAAAACACTTTTTAGTTTTTTACTGCTTGGCTTCAGTGGCCTAAGCATGCAGCTGTATCAACAAAAACCCCTCGAGCAAAGTATTGCCGATGGGGAAGAAATCTATACCGACTTTTGTTTGCAATGCCACATGGCCAATGGGAAAGGAGTTCCCGGCAGCTTCCCGCCCCTTGCCAATTCAGATTATTTAAACGATATCGACCAAAGCATTCACGCCATTAAATTTGGACTGAAAGGACCGATTACCGTTAATGGGAAGTCCTACAATAGCAATATGATCAGCCAAGGACTAGACGATGAGGAAATTGCCGATGTAATGAACTACATCTTACGATCTTGGGGAAACGAATCCAGCACTATCGTCACTGAAGAAAAAGTGGCTTCCATTCAAAAATAAGATGACAAAACTCCCCCCACTTCAAGCGCTCTTCAGCAAGAAAAACGCCTATGTGATAGCCTATGTAATCATTGGCGGACTCTTTCTCATTTGGATGCTTTTCTTGGACAGTCATTCCTGGCTCATCCATCGAGAATTAAATCAAGAAATCGAGGAATTAAACGGAAGAAAATCAAGTCTTCAACAAGCCATTCAAGAAGACAAAACCACGATTGAGCAGCTTGAAAATCCAGACAGTCTAGAGAAATTTGCCCGTGAAAATTACGGTCATAAACGAGAGGAAGAAACCATATTTATTGTTGAAGATTAATTTTTTCATCAACTAAAATATTCGTTAAATTGTTGAAAACACTCAATTAAAAGCCTTTAATTCACGTTGAATTAATCGTACTTTTAAAACAAATTAAATCCATGGGTAAAGTCATTGCGATCGCCAATCAAAAAGGGGGAGTTGGAAAAACCACAACTTCGGTTAATCTCGCTTCTGCTCTTGCTGTTTTAGAAAAAAAAGTACTGCTCATCGATGCAGACCCGCAGGCTAATGCTACCTCAGGATTGGGTATAAATGTCGATGAGAAAAAAGCAGGCACCTATGAACTACTCGAGCACACTGCTGCGGTAGAAGACACCATCGTAAAAACGTCTGTACCCCATTTAGATTTAATCCCCTCCCACATTGACTTGGTAGCGATTGAGATTGAATTAGTCGATAAGAACCAACGGGAATTCATGCTAAAAAAGGCATTAGAAAAGGTGATTTCCAACTACGACTTCATCATTATCGATTGTGCGCCGTCGCTTGGACTAATCACCCTGAATGCACTCACGGCAGCCAATTCAGTCATCATTCCAATTCAATGCGAATATTTTGCTCTTGAAGGTCTGGGCAAATTGTTGAACACCATCAAAAGTGTCCAAAAGATTCACAACAAAGATTTAGATATTGAAGGTTTACTCCTCACCATGTATGACGCCCGACTTCGTTTATCCAATCAAGTCGTAGAAGAAGTGAAGAAACACTTCAGCACCATGGTGTTTAAAACCATCATTCAACGCAACATTCGCCTTAGTGAAGCCCCAAGTTACGGGGAAAACATTATCCAATATGACGCCACAAGTAAAGGAGCAAAAAATTACTTAAGTTTGGCAGAAGAAGTTTTAAAGAAAAACAGTTAACCCATGGCAAAGTCAGGTAAAAAACCCGCTTTGGGACGCGGCCTTTCCGCATTGTTACAAGATCCCAATAACGATATCCAATCGGCAGAAGATAAAAATGCTGAAAAAGTTGTGGGCAGTGTGATTGAATTATCCATTGACCAAATCGAAGTCAATCCGTTTCAACCACGAACGCAATTCAATGAAGAAAGCTTAAAGGAATTGGCAGGTTCAATTCAAGAACTTGGCGTGATTCAACCCATTACCGTGCGAAAAACAGGCTTCAACGCCTTTCAGTTGGTGTCGGGAGAAAGACGTTTCCGAGCAGCAAAAATGATTGGTTTAGCCACCATTCCTGCCTATGTTCGAATTGCCAACGATCAAGAATCGCTGGAAATGGCTTTGGTAGAAAATATCCAACGTCAAGACCTCGACCCCATTGAAATTGGTCTTTCCTACCAGCGCCTTATCGACGAAATTGAATTGACGCAAGAACAGCTGAGTCAACGCGTAGGAAAAAAACGTTCGACCATCGCCAACTATATGCGCTTATTGAAGCTCGACCCCATTGTGCAAACAGGTATGCGCGACGGATTTTTATCCATGGGACACGGTCGTGCACTCATTAATGTCGATGATCGTGAAGACCAACTCAAGCTCTACCAAAAGGTCATCAAAGGAGATCTTAGCGTTCGCAAAACAGAGGCTTTAGTCAAAGCATTAAAAACACCTGCAGAAGAGAAAGAAAAAGTCCACACCCCTGCCTTTGTAGAAGAGGGTAAGGCCGATTTTGCTTCTTTTTTTGGCAGCGACGTCACCATAAGCTTTAACAAAGAAGGCAAAGGTGTGATTCATATTCCCTTTGCATCGCAACAGGATTTTAGCCGCATGAAAAACTGTTTAAAGCGTGAGGACTAATTTCATCCTACTTTTACTCGTTCTTTTTTCGCTCCAATTATCTGCACAAGACCGCGCTGCACTCGATAGTTTACCGCGAAAATTAAGAATCAAAAAAGATTACCTCACCCCTTCCAAAGCGGCCTTTTATTCGGCTGTTCTACCCGGGCTCGGACAAATCCACACCCGACGTTATTGGATTGTTCCCTTTATCTATGGAGGCTTAGCCACTGCAGGTTACTTCTACACCGATCAAAACAGGGAAATGAAGCGGTACCGTTCGGCCTACAAGCAACGTATTCGCGGAGACTTCACCGACGATTTTACACGAAAAATAGCACTCAACAGTCAATTGATAGAGGGAATGAATTACCATAAACGCAACCGTGACTTCGCATTGATGTGGTTGGTGGGAGGTTACCTACTCAATATACTGGATGCCAATGTTGGAGCGCATTTGTTACAATTTAACGTGGATCAAGATCTTTCGTTTCAACCCTATTTCAATCAAGACAATCTCCTCTCCGACCCTTCGGTAGGGCTTGCCTTTCAATTAAAATTTTAAGCATGAAAATAGCATTACTCGGTTACGGCAGAATGGGAAAAGCCATTGAAACTATCGCTCAAGAAAGAGGACACGAAATAGTCGCCATTATCGATAAAAACGAAAAAAAAGGCAGCTTGTCTGAGGCCCAAGTGGCCATTAATTTCAGTGTTCCCACAGCGGCTGTTGAAAACTTGAAAGAGGCCTTCGACGCGGGCGTTCCTGTGGTTTGTGGAACCACGGGCTGGCTAGAACAGTTAGATGAAATCCACACCTACTGCCAAGAGAAAAATAGTGCTTTTCTCTATGCCTCTAACTTTAGCGTGGGGGTAAACCTATTCTTCAAGTTGAATGAATTGGCCGCTAAGTTGATGATGGGACAGGAAGAGCAATACACCGCTCATCTCGAAGAAACTCACCACATTCATAAACTTGACGCCCCCAGTGGAACAGCCATCACCCTAGCGGAGGGCTTAGGCAAAGTGAATCCGCACTACAATGCTTGGACGATGGAAGAAGGTGGAGAAGGCTTAAAAATTACGGCCTACCGTGAGGGGGAAGTACCCGGTACTCACAGCATTAGCTATCATTCCAAGATCGATCAAATTAGTATTGAACACAAAGCACATTCGCGAGAAGGATTCGCTTTGGGAGCAGTTATTGCGGCAGAATGGCTGAAGGGAAAAGAAGGGATCTTTTCCATGAGCGATGTTTTAAATTTATAATTTTATTCCATGACAGTTTTACAATGGATTTTATTTTTTCTCGCTATTCAACTGATTCACTTTGGTGGAACTTGGCGTTTGTACCAAAAAGCGGGAAAACAAGCTTGGGAAGCTTTAATCCCAATTTATAATGCCCTCATCTTGATGGACATTATACGTCGTCCGCGCTGGTGGGTGATTTTACTATTTGTCCCTATCATTAACCTGATGATGTTCCCGGTGATATGGGTAGAAACGCTGCGTAGTTTTGGGAAAAATTCTCCAGTGGACACTGCATTAGGTTTATTGACCTTTGGTTTATACACCTACCGCATCAACTACGACAACAACGCCACCTATATCGAAGAGCGCAGTTTGGTTCCTCGAACTTGGTTTGGGGAATGGATCAATGCCGTTCTATTTGCTGTAATCGCAGCAACCCTAGTGCACAGCTATTTCATTCAGCCCTATATTATCCCAACAGGCTCTTTAGAGAAAACCTTGCTCATTGGGGATTTCCTCTTTGTGAGCAAGTTTCATTACGGCGCAAGAAGCCCAATGACCGCTGTAGCCTTCCCCATGGTACACGATACCTTACCGCTGGTTAAAAGTAAATCCTATCTCAATTTCCCCCAACTCCCCTACTTCCGTTTACCTGGATTTCAATCGGTGGAACGTAATGAAATTGTTGTATTCAGTTGGCCGGCAGACACCGTTCGACGTTTTTTCGTTAAAGAAAAAGGGGTGAGAAAACCCATCGATAAAAAATCAAACTACGTAAAACGCTGTGTTGGTTTACCCGGCGACACCCTTTCCATTGTCGATGGCTTTGTACACATTAACGGGAAACAAAGTATTTTACCCGATCGTGCTAAAACCCAATACACCTTTTATGCCTACAATGCCAAGGGCGTTTCTTCAAGAAAACTCAAAGAAGAAGGATTGCGCGATTTTGATCGCAAATACCGCATTGAAAACATTACCCAAGAGACCTACGATGCTATACGACCTTACATTCACGGTCGCTTGACCAATGATTTGGATAACTTCATTGTTTTGACCCCTTCAGCTGGTTTACCGCCAAAACTCATCGGCCAATTACGCCTTAATGTGAAAGAAATTCTTGAAGCCAAAAAGGAACTCACGCTCACCATTAATGAGGCTAAAGCGCTTGATAATAAAAACCTATTCGACAGTCTAGTGCGGAAAGTGAGCCGTGTTAAAACCCCCAATACGGTATTCTTTCCCAACGCACTACCCTTTGATTGGAACGAAGATAATTTTGGACCTATCGTATTGCCAAAAGCTGGAAGTACAGTTCAACTCACTGCCGAAAATCTTCCTCTTTACAAGAAGATTATTCGAGAATATGAGGGTAACAACTTGGAAAAAAACGGGGATGAGATTTTCATTAATGGCAAGAGCAGCAAGACCTATACGTTCCAACAAGACTATTACTGGATGATGGGAGACAATCGTCATCGTTCGGAAGACAGTCGTTTTTGGGGCTTTGTACCTGAAAATCACATCGTGGGGAAACCTGTCTTGATTTGGTTTAGTATCGACGGCATTAACGATGGTATTCGCAACTGGAAAATTCGATGGGACCGTGTGATGACGACCGTAAAAGGTGAAGGAAAACCCATCTCATTCTTCCCTTACTTTCTTGTGGTGGTTGTCCTTTGGCAAGTGGTGAGTTTTATTCGCAACCGAAAAAAATCGAACGCTGCCTAGTGCAATTCATTCCTGCCTATTTCCCGTCGGTTAAGTACATGCAAGCTTTGATGCAGGCCAATGCAGTAGAAATGAACCTGCATTGTCATTATCAAAAACAAACCTACCGCAACCGCTGTACGATTTATGGCGCGAACGGACGTTTAAATTTGACCATCCCCATTCAACACACCAAAGCAAAGCAACACCAAAAAGACGGGGAGGTGAAAATCATGTGGGAACAAGACTGGCAAAAACAACATTGGAAGTCGCTCGAATCGGCCTACCGTTCTTCTCCTTTCTTCGAGTTTTATGAAGACGAATTACAAGAAGTTTTCTTCCAACGCCCAAAGGGCTTGATGGAGTATAACCTAAATCTACTTCAGTGTTTAATGGAATGGTTAGCACTTGATATTGACCTAAAATTTGCTGACGAATACAAGCCGTTCAACGAAGAAGAAAATCAGTTGATTCAAGCCAAAAAAGAGACACTTCTTGCTTTACCGCCCTACACCCAAGTCTTTGAAAACAAACATGGGTTTCTTTCCAACCTCAGTGTTTTGGACCTCATTTTCAACCACGGTCCAGAGAGCAGTATTTACCTAGAAAAAGGATCTTAGTCCCAAGCAAAACGGGTGAGAATCGGGTAATGGTCTGAGTACTTCTCTTGAATTACCTTGAACTCATTTACCTTAAAGTCTTCTGGAGAAAAGATAAAATCTATTCGCAACGGAAAGGAGGAAAAATAAAAGGTTTCACCTAAACCTTTTCCTGCAGCGACAAATGCATCTTGACGGTTGTTGGACAAGCGTTTGTAAGCTTTAGAAAACTGAGTGTTGTTCAAATCGGTACAAACAATACTGGGATAAGTATTTCCGTTCTCTACGCCATTGAATTGCTCGATCTGCGTTAATTGCTTTTGAAACACCTCATCAAATTTCACCTGAATAGCATCGGAATTTGGGTTGGTAAACAGACTGTCTTTGGCGTTGATACGAAACGACTCGAAATGGAGGTTGTACACTCGAAAACGTTTCTGCTTAAAAAGTAAATCCACATAGGCACCACTATTGGTCGAGGCGTCAAAATCGATGTAGCCTTGATCGAGTATAGGGAATTTAGAATAAATCGCTAAGGGAGATTTCCCCATGCTACGGCTGGGTTGAATGTATTTGTATTCATAAGCGTCCAGTCGAGGCGCGTGGGTCTTAGAGTATTCTTGAAAACAAATCACATCGGGGTTTTCCTCCTGAATAAGTGCCTCAATTTTATTGGAAATATCGGGATCGTTGATCCAATCATAGGCATTGAATAAACGCACGTTATAACTCATTACGGAGAGGGTGGTGCTGCTTTTTCTAACCGCTGTCTTAGGGAATTGATACAAAAGGTTCCACTCGCCATACCCTACAAGAAAAGCGCCCATAAACAATAAAAAAGGCCATTTCATCTTGAGTAACCAATAGGAAAATAACACTAGATTGAGTAGAACAACTAAGGGAACAAATAAATTCAAAATGGAGAAGCCAAAAAAGGAAGGAATACTTCCCATTAACATCAATTGAAAGATCAAGCTAAAGACATTGACCACGACCAAAAGTTGTTCAAAAAAACTAAGTTTCATTTAATTCGATTTGAAGGACTTACTTTTTACCTGCTTGGAACAAGATGGCTTTCTCTTCTTTGGTTAAGCTATCATAGCCCGAAGCACTGATTTTATCTAGGATGCGATCAATTTTTTCTTGTTCGCTTAAATTGGTTTTGGAGGTTGTTTTTTTCGCTGCTTTATACACGGGTTTCATCTTGGGCTTGGACTGTCCAAGAGAAGAAAATGCATTCCAAAGACGTTCAAAACCAGTGCCAATATCTTTTCCTTTGGTAAGTTGTGTGGCATACAAATACCCCAAAGCAGCTCCGCCAATGTGGGCCAAATGCCCCCCAGCATTTCCGGTGGGAATTTGCAGTACATCTAAAACGACCAAGCCAATCCCAAAATGCATCAATTTCACATTAAAAAACAATAGACGAATTTCTTGGTAAGGCATGTAGGTGCAACAAAAAATAAGTACAGCCATTACCCCCGCTGATGCCCCCACCATGGTGGGATATTGATCCTTAAAGACAGGAAAAAGTGCATAGGATATTAGAAAAACAAGACCACCGATCAATATCCCCATAAAATAGACATTGATAAAACGTTGCGTGGAAAAGAGGTTGAGAAAAAACTGCGAAGCATAGTACAGCAGCAACATATTCCAAAGAATGTGTCCAATACTACCGTGCAGAAACCCATACGTCAACAACGTCCAAGGGCGAAAGATAAAGGTGGATAAATCCGATGAAAGCTCAAAATATTCAGCTAATGACGGAATGGGAACTTGAAAGAGATACAACAATGTGCGCACAAAAAAAGGCAAGACAAAACAAAGGATGTTAATCACAATGAGTTTCTCTGCAATATTGAAGAGGCTAAATCGACTGCGCAATTGATTCATCTTGTTCATCTTAGTCCCAACGGTTTTGATTGAATTGATTTCTTCGCCAAAAATACATCATCATAAATCCTGTAAATGCACCTCCAACGTGGGCGAAATGGGCAATAGGCCCAAGGGAATAGGAAGTGAAACCAAAAAAGAGGTCTCCTAGAATCAGAAGAGGAACAAAATATTTCGCTTTGATGGGTATAGGGATCAAAAATAAATACAAGTTTACGTTGGGGAAAATAAAGGCAAAGGCCACGATAATCCCGTATAGCGCCCCTGAAGCTCCTACCATAGAGGTCGTGTAAACATCATAGGCAGCTTGGATTTGCGTTCGACTTACATGCGCTAACCATTCTGGGTTTAAACGCCCAACAGCAATCGAATCGATAATCTTAGTGGTGGTATAGCCCGCTGCATTTAAAACCTCAGACACCGAATGAAATTGAAAAACGTAAGCAATCATTTGAAGCGCCGCTGCGCCTAGTCCCGTAGAGAAAAAATAGAACAAGAATTTTTGTCTTCCCCAAAGTTGCTCCAAGGGAGAACCAAACATCCACAGCCCAAACATATTGAAAAGAATATGGTTGAAACTGCCGTGCATAAACATATGCGTTACAGGCTGCCAAACTTGAAATGAGGGGTTCAAATAAAAATGAAGCGCCATCAAATCGGTAAAAAAAGGACCCAATGCATTTGTGGCAAAAAAGAAAATCCCGTTAATGATCAACAGGTGTTTTACCGTTTCTGTGATTCCACGCATCAGCTAAATTTTTTTTCTAATTCTTCTTTATCCAAAGAAACAAAAATCTGCCGATTAAATGGCGAAAGCTGTGTCTCTTTACAAGCAAATAAATCGTCGATAAGCTGCTGCTGTTCTTCTGTTGCGAGTACCTTTCCGCGTTTTATGCCAAGGGTCTTGGCTAAAGATTTTGCCAAAAGATCGGTTTGGCTAAAGGCATCTTGTGGAACATTGCTTTCCAAGCTTTCAAACAACTCCTCAAAAACATTACGGGCCTTGTTTTCTGAACATACCGAAGGAATACCTAATAGCTGGATGCTATTTCCATTTTGCTCCCCAAGGTTAAAGCCCAC
>WTJP01000072.1:13103-44369 GCA_011526275.1 Candidatus Arcticimaribacter sp.
GCCTTTGAAGAAAAGGCTTGCGTACTTCCACTGGAAAAAGGGTTAAAATTTCGGTCAACTTCGATTTTTGGCGCCTTTGTAGATTGATCTTTTTGTTGGTAGGGAACATCCAAATTAGGGTCGCGATCAAAGTCCAACGTTGGGGCTATTTGAAATAAGCCTAAGCTGTGCTTTACCGCTGAACGGAGAATAGCGTATAAACTCTGTTCATTTTCAAACTTCACCTCTGTTTTGGTTGGGTGGATATTGATATCAATGGTATGGGGTTCTAGGGTGAAGAAAAGAAAATAACCCGGGTAAACCCCATCGTTCAACAGCCCCTCATATGCGGTCATGATGGCATGGTGTAAAAAAGAACTCTTTACAAAGCGATCGTTGACAAAGAAAAACTGCATCCCCCTAGTGCGTTTGGCTGCTTCGGGTTTTAAAACATAGCCTTGAATACCAGAAACCGTCGTCGTCTCTTCCACCGGCACCAGTTTATCGTCGATCTTACTGCCGAAAATATGCACCAAACGCTGACGTAGATTTCCGGCCGGAAGGTCGAATAATTCAGTCCCGTTTTGCAACATAGAAAAAGACAAATCGGGATGTGCAATGGCAACGCGATGAAATTCATCGATAATATGACGCAATTCAACGGTGTTCGACTTCAAGAAATTTCGTCTAGCCGGTACATTAAAAAATAAATTACTCACCGACATTGAAGTCCCTTCAGGGGCTACGACTAAATCTTGTGTCTTGATTTCCCCGCCTGCGATTTTAATCTTGGTGGCCAGCTCATCAGCTGAGCGTCTTGTGTGCATTTCTACTTGAGCAACGGCCGCGATGGAAGCAAGTGCTTCCCCGCGAAACCCCTTGGTGTGTAGTGCAAATAAATCGTCGGATTGTTTGATTTTGGATGTTGCGTGCCGCTCAAAAGCCAAACGAGCGTCTGTGGCACTCATGCCCAATCCATTGTCCACTACTTGGATCAATTGTTTCCCTGCCTCGGCTATGATCAATTGAATTTTGGTCGCTTTGGCATCAATCGCATTTTCGAGCAATTCTTTCACTACAGAAGCTGGGCGTTGAACTACCTCTCCTGCTGCGATTTGGTTGGCCACATGGTCAGGCAGTAAAGCAATGATATCTTCCATAAACTACGCGCGAAAAATACTCAAATCAAAGTCGATGATATAGAGAAAAATAAGGCACAAAACCGCAATGATAATCAACAAAGTTGGAGAAAATGTTCGGTTTCCACGGTGGCGACTAGCCAAACGTGCCTCCTCCCATTTCTTGCCAAAATCGTTGGCGTTGTAGGTATCGCGGTACTTGCTAAAGGTAGAATCAAAATCATAGGGATTCTCGATTTCTTTCCCTTGATAATAGCGTGGAGTATAGTTGTACCTACGGTTGCGGTTAAGCTTAAAAAGATTTGACTTAAACATGCTATTCTTTTTCTCTAAGGTACGTTTTTCTTAAAAAAGTGAGAAATGACTCTTAACGCAAATGCCTAAGAACGGGCTAAGGCAACCATTTTTAGAGCAGTGACTGCTGCTTCCACGCCTTTGTTCCCGTGCTGCCCTCCGCTACGGTCGATGGCCTGTTGCAAGGTGTTATCGGTTAAGACACAGAAAATCACGGGGGAGGAAGAACTCAGATTGAGTTCAACGATTCCTTGGGTCACCCCCTGGCAAACAAAATCAAAATGCTTGGTTTCCCCTTGAATTACACTCCCAATAACAATAACGGCATCTACCCCTTTTTCCAAGGCTAGTTTAGCCCCAAAGACCAATTCAAAACTCCCTGGAACGTCAGTGCGAACAATATCTGATTTTTCGACACCACAAGCGACAAGGGCTTCTTCGGCTCCTAAATATAAATTCTCGGTAATTTGCTTGTTCCACTCGGCAACAACCACCCCTATTTTAAGTCCTTTTCCAGAAGGAACTTCATTGGGGTCGAAGGCAGATAGATTGGTGTGGGCAGTAGCCATGTTTATTGGTTTTCTAAACGACCAATTTGAATGTCAATTTGATCGGCTTCGACAGAAGTAGCGTACTCTTCCTTGATGCGCTTGAAATAGTCTAAGGCCTCACCGTTACGGTTAAGCGAAGCACCAATTATACCCGCTTTAAATAGGTATTTAGGCGTAGTAAAGTCGTTATCACTTGCTTGGAAAGCTGCTTTGTAATACGACAAGGCTTTTTCGTCTTCACCAAGTTGAGCGTGTGCATCACCTAAAGCTCCTTTTGCAAGAGCAGAAAGCAATACATCATCTGAACTAAAGTCTTCTAAATAGTTGATGGCCTCTTGGTACTTTGCAGTGTTTAAGTAAGCCATACCAGTACTGTACTTGGCTAAAGCTGCAGCAGGTGTTCCACTGTAATTTTCAATGATATCGAGGAAACCGTATTTACCGTCTCCCCCATTGATAGCACGTTCGTAAAGTGCAGTACTTTCGTCCCCATTTACTGCAAGGTTAAAATAATACTGTGCTTGGTTCAATTCAGAAACTGCAGTTTCGCGGTTAGGTGTTGCCACATAAGCGTCGTATGCTAAATAGCCCAAAACAACTACGGTTATGGTTCCAATTAAAGAAAGGATGATGTTTTGGTTCCCCGCAACAAACTCTTCCGTTTTGGAAGCACCTACGTCAAGAGATTCGAAAACCTCTGCAGTTGTACTTTCCATTTCTTGCTCTTGAACTTCCGGTTTTGAAATTGATTTTTTCGCTCCGCGCTTCTTATATGTAGCCATTTTGGTTGTTTTAAAGTGCCCAAAAATAAACTTTTTATTCCAATCGTAAAAGCGTGTTGGGGTTTCTTATCTTAGCGGCGATGAAATTGCTTAGTCTTTCTTTAACCAACTATAAAAACATAACGGCTGCGAACTATACTTTCGATGCCCGAATCAATTGTTTTATCGGTAAAAACGGTGTGGGAAAATCCAATGTCCTTGACGCGATTTACCACCTGTGTTTTGGAAAAGGCTACTTCAACCCGTCGGCGGTACAAAACATACAATTCGACAAGGACTTCTTTCTCTTGGAAGGAGTTTTTGAGAAAGAAGAACGCGAAGAACGCATTGTTTGTAGTCTTAAACGCGGGAACAAAAAAACCATAAAACGCAATGGGAAAGTTTACGACCGCATTTCAGCCCACATTGGTTTTCTCCCTTTGGTCATTATTTCTCCTGCCGATCGCGACTTGATCGTCGAAGGCAGTGCCACCCGAAGAAAGTTCATCGACGGGGTTATGGGGCAAACCGACAAAGCCTATTTGCAAGATTTATTGGCTTACAACAAAGTCATTGTACAACGCAACGCCCTGTTAAAATACTTTGTGGCTAACAACACTTTCGACCCTACTACGCTGGATATCTATGACCAACAGTTGATTCAACTAGGCAGCTCGATTCATCAAAAAAGAGTGGCCTTCTTGGCTACCTTTATTCCCATTGTAAAGTCGCATTATAAAAGTATTGCGGAAAGCGAGGAAGAAATAAGCATTGCCTATGAAAGCGATTTACACGATCAAGATTTCAGTCAGCTTTTAGCCAACAATTTAAACAAAGACCGCAGTGCACAATTCACCACTGCTGGACCACACAAAGAGGACCTCAATTTCTTGATTCACGGGCAACCGATCAAAAAATTTGGAAGTCAAGGCCAACAAAAGTCTTTTTTAATTGCACTTAAACTCGCCCAGTTTGATTTCATTAAAGCCCAAGCCGGGGTTCCCCCCATAGTGCTGCTCGACGATGTGTTTGATAAACTCGATCAAGACCGGGTTGCCTTGATCATGCAATTGGTTGAACGGGATCACTTTGGTCAAATTTTCCTTTCGGACACCCACCAAGACCGCACCCTAGCAGCCTTGGAAACAACGCAATTGAGTTATTCCCTTTTCGAACTATAAAGCTTTTTGTACTTTGGTCTTATGAAACCAAGCAACCTATTTCTCCTCCTTATTTTTTCTTTTGGCCTAAGCCATTGCGATCGAATCGAACGTGAAGAAGTGAGACAAATAGAAGGCTATTGGGAAATAGAGTCGGTTCAAACTAAAGGAGAAATCTTCCAACCAAAAGGCAATGCCCCCTCGGTAGATTATTATTTCTTTTCCAGTGATTCCACAGGCTTCAAGAAAAAGCTCAGTCCCCGTGTGATGGGAAACTATGAAACCTCGGAAGATCAAGTCCAATTTTCTGTTCATGAAGAAAACGGAGTAATGTCCTTTCATTTTAAAACCCCGCTAGAAAGCTGGAAAGAAGAAATTAAATCAATTGCACCGGAACGCTTGATTTTATTCCACAACGGCATGGAATACCACTACAAACGACACGAAAAAATTGCCCTGTAATGTCGAACAAAAAACGCTCTTTTGAACCCAAGGCGCTGCAAGATGTTTTGCAGCAAATAACTGCTCAAAAGAACTTAGCCAAAGGCTTAAATGAAGTTAAAGTGAAACAAGCCTGGGTGAATACCGTGGGGAATAATGTCGCCCAATACACCACTTCCATCCAACTGCGCGGAAAAACACTTTATGTCAACCTCAGCTCAGCCCCTTTGCGAGAAGAACTCAATTACGGAAAAGAAAAAATCCTAAAACACCTCAACGATGCTTTAGGATTTGATGGTATTCAAAAAATTATTTTACGCTAGAAAATCTCTCTTTCAGAAAAGTGAAAGGCCGATTCGATAGCTGCGTTTTCATCGCTGTCTGAACCGTGAACGGCATTTTCTCCCATGGAAGTAGCATAAAGCTTACGGATAGTTCCTTCAGCAGCTTCAGCGGGATTTGTTGCTCCAATGAGGGTTCTAAAATCGTTTACCGCATTTTCTTTTTCTAGAATAGCAGCTACAATGGGTCCGCGGGTCATGAACGCTACAAGTTCACCAAAAAACGGACGTTCACTGTGCACACTGTAAAAAGCTTCAGCATCACGTTGTGTTAGCTGTGTTTTTTTCAATGCAACGATGCGAAATCCAGCTGCTGTAATTTTCTCAAGAATGGCGCCTATGTGTCCGTTTTCGACAGCATCTGGCTTAATCATAGTAAATGTTCTATTCGTTGTCATAGTCATATTTTGCGGCAAATGTAGTAAAATTTAAACCGTTGTGTGGGGGAAGTGATTACAAATGCAATGCTTCATTTTTATACTCTTTGCAGGAATGGTATCTTTGAAGGGTTATGTTTAAAGAATTCACCCAACAACTTTCAGCCCTTTTAGAAAAAGAACAGCGTTGTGTTATTTTACCCCATAAAAATCCCGACGGGGATGCCTTGGGAAGCACCCTCGCTTTGTATCATTTCTTGAATAAAAAAGGGCATGAGTGTAGTCTGATATCACCCAACGAATACCCTTCATTTTTGGCTTGGCTACCGGGCGAAGAAAATATCATTTGCTTTTCCAAAGAAGAAGAGAAAAGCATTGCGCTAATCGAAGCGGCCACCGTTATCTTCACCTTAGATTTTAATGCATTGGGACGTATTGCTCCTATGGACGAGTACATCAAAGCCAGTACTGCCACCAAGGTGATGATCGATCACCACGAGGCACCGCAAGATTATGCCGCATTGATGTATTCCAATCCTGCATTAGGTTCTACCTGTGAAATGGTGTACAATGTACTCCACACTTGGGATAAATCTATATTGGACCAAAATATGGCCACTTGTTTGTACACAGGAATCATGACCGATTCTGGCTCCTTTCGCTTCCCTTCCACCACAGCAACAACCCACAAAATCGTTGCGCATTTATTGGAACTAGGGGTAAATCACGCACAAGTCCACCAGAATATTTACGATAGTT
The DNA here is from genome assembly GCA_011526275.1 of Candidatus Arcticimaribacter sp. GTDB lineage: Bacteria > Bacteroidota > Bacteroidia > Flavobacteriales > Flavobacteriaceae > Arcticimaribacter. The sequence continues at coordinate 18,906 of WTJP01000072.1, forward strand.
ATCGTTTTGAACGACTCCAGTTACTAGGGATCACGTTAAATAACTTAAAGCGAATTGATAACCTGAATGCGGTTTACACCACACTGAGTCAAGAAGAATTGGATCGCTGTGATTTTAGAAAGGGCGACACCGAGGGTTTTGTCAATTACGGGCTTAGCCTCGACGGAATAAAACTGGCGGTAATCCTTATTGAGAACAAACAAGAAGGAATCATAAAAATGTCTTTCCGTTCGAAAGGAGATTTCGATGTCAATCAATTTGCCCGAGAACACTTTAACGGCGGAGGACACATCAATGCAGCAGGGGGAGCCTCTCATGTTTCGCTCGAAAATACCAGAATTAAACTCGAACAAGCCATTCGCGAAAATAGCAGCACCTTAGCATGAAGAAAACATATGCACTTCTAACACTACTACTTCTCCTAACGAGTTGCAACGAACCGGAAGCAAGAAGACCCATTTACCGCAGCGACAACAGCGAAATTCGCGGTTCTATTGACCGCAACAAAAAAATCAATGCCGCACAGCAATTGCTCTTTAAGCGGGTAATGAAAAAAGACAGTAGTCTAGTGTTTGTTTCCACGCCAGCAGGCTATTGGAAAGCCGTTCAACAAAAAGCGGCAAAGGCCGCGCCACCAAAAACAGGAGATTTTGTAAGCTTTAATTACAAAATTCAAACCATAGAAGGAGAAATACTTTACGACGAAATGGAGCTGGGAACAGTAGAATATTTGGTCGACAAAGAAGAATTACTCCCTGCACTGCGTTATGCTGTAAAAGATTTATCGCTGGGGGAAGTGGGGACTTTTTTAATGCCCTCTTTCTTGTGTTATGGCTACCAAGGCGATGAAGAAAAAATTGGCATCAACCAACCCTTACGACTTACCCTACAACTCAAAAGCATAAAAAGGGAAGAGAACCTTAAGGAATCAAAATAAACAAGTATTTTTAAACATTAATAAACTTCTTATAACATGAAAAAATTTAGCCTATTCATTTTCAGTATCCTACTCACCGTGGGCTGTGCTTCCCAATACCCCGATTTAGAAGACGGACTTTATGCTGATATTCAAACCAATAAAGGGTCTATCGTGGTGTCGCTTGCACATGACAAAACCCCAGTAACAGTCGCCAACTTTGTTGCTTTAGCCGAAGGAGAAAACGAATTTGTTAGCCCTCAATTTGAAGGGAAAAAATATTATGACGGACTTATTTTCCACCGAGTAATTGCAGATTTTATGATTCAAGGAGGTGATCCTACTGCGTCAGGTTCTGGAGGACCAGGCTATCGCTTCGACGATGAGATTACCGATCTTACCCACAGCGGTCCAGGGATTTTATCCATGGCCAATGCAGGCCCTGGCACTAACGGAAGTCAATTTTTTATCACCCACAAAGCTACCCCATGGCTCGATGGGAAACACACCGTTTTTGGTGCCGTTGTAGAAGGCCAAAATGTAGTGGACTCTATCGCGCAAAACGACACCATTCAAAAAGTGGTCATTGTGCGTAAAGGAGCTGAAGCAAAAGGATTTGATGCTCCAAAAGTGTTCAGTGATTACTTCACGGGCATGGAACAACGCAAAGCAGAAGAAGAGGAACGTCGCGAATTGGGGAAATTGAAAACACTTGAGAAATTTGACCAACAAAAAGCCAAAGCGACAGCCACTGCTTCTGGATTGAAATACTTCATTACCAAAGCAGGAGAAGGTGCAGCCGTTACCACTACCAATAAAGCCATGACCCACTATGCGGTTTATTTCGAAGACGGCACACTCTTAGAAACCTCTATGCTAGAAACTGCTGAGGAATTAGGTCGAGTGAACGAACAAAGACGCCTAGCCGATGCTTACCAGCCGCTTCCTGCCGATGTAAGTCCGCAAGCAGCCATGATTGAAGGATTTAAAGAAGGACTTCGTCTCTTGAAAGTTGGTGATGAAGCTACCCTCTTCCTTCCCTACAATATCGCATACGGAGAACAAGGTGGTCGAGGAATTCCTGCCAAAGCCAACTTAATTTTCGAAGTGAAAATCGTTGAGCTCTTCGAATAAATAATGATCTTATTACCCTAAAAACCCACCCCAACGGTGGGTTTTTTTTGGTGTAGAAATAGAAATGGAAAAACGAAACTATCTTGTTTTTAGCGCTTATCCCTTGAGTTTCCTTTTGCTTTGGTGGGCAAGGAACTATCCCCAACAACTCGAATACATTTACGGAGAACGCCTTTATCCATTCCTTAAAGAAATCCGACTGGGGATATTTGATTTCCTCCCCTTTTCCTTTGGCGACTTTTTTTATACTGCACTTTCATTTTTCGCCATTGGCCTAATCAGAACAGGGATAAGCGATTGGAGAAAAGGCTGCTTTCAGCTTTTCGCTGCTTTGGGTGTACTATTACTCTGGTTTCAGCTTTCTTGGGGATTGCACTACTATCGCCCTATGGCCTCAAACAACAAGGCGGTTCGCTACACCGAAGATGAATTGTTTAAAACTGCTAAACAGCTGGCACAAGAAGCCAACACACTACACACTTTATTGGTCAAGGACGACACGAAAGCAGTGAAAATGACCAATACCTCAAAAGAACTAATTGAACGAGTGGGACAAAGAAACGCTGCAGCGGTAAAATTATCGACCTACAGCAGCATTTTAAGTTATATGGGATTTTCTGGTTACCTGAATCCCTTTACGGTGGAAGCGCATATTAATGGAGACATGCCCCAAATGAGTATGCCCATTACCATTGCACATGAAATGGCGCATCAAGAGGGAATTGCCGCTGAAAATGATGCCAATTTCAAAGGTTTTTTAGACTGCTATACCCACCCTGATCTTGATATCCGCTATGCAGCAGTCCTCTTCGCTTACCAAAAATGTATCGGATCACTTGCCAGTGTACGACCTGAGGTTGCTAGAGAATTAAATTGCCTTCTCCATCCAGGCATTTTAGTCAACTACAGCGAGATATTTTCTTATTGGCGACAGCACCAAAACCCTGTAGAGCCCTACATTAAATCTTCCTATGACCGCTATTTAAAGGCCAACAATCAAGCCGCAGGAATTCTATCCTACAATGCCGTTGTGGGACAAATCGTTTCCTACTTCAAGCAAAAGTCAAAGCAGTGATTTTCATAAAATAATTCGTAGTTTGGTGTTCTAAAATGAACCTATGAAACTAAGATTATTTCTTTTGAGCTTCGTGCTGTTTCTGCAAGGGTATAGCCAAGACTATTTCCCCAGCAACACCGGAGTCAAAAGCCCTCAGAACCATTATCAGGCGATTGTCAACGCCACCCTTCACCTCAACCCTACAACCACAGTAGAAAAGGGTAGTTTACTCTTTAAAGAAGGGAAAATTGTAGCCGTTGGCCAAGCCATTGACCTTCCGGAAAACACCATAATTCACGATGCAAAAGGAAAGCACTTGTATGCTTCTTTCATTGAATTGCACAGTACTTTTGGATTTCCGCCACAAAAGAGCCGAAGCAGAAGAAGAAGCGTTCAATATACCGCCGACCGTGAAGGTTACTATTGGAGTGACCACATCCGCGCGGACTATAACAGCATCGAAGATTACACCTATAAAAAAGGGGAAGCTGCCGATTTCCGCAAGGCGGGCTTTGGCGTGGTCAACACCCATCGTCCTGAAGGAATCCACCGTGGAACAGGAGTTTTGGTTGCTTTAAACGATGTAGAAAATGACGCACAACGCTTGCTCGACGATAAAGCGAGTCAGCAATTGTCTTTTTCGAAAAGCAGTCTTTCAAATCAATATTATCCTGGATCAATTATGGGTGCCATGGCTTTATTGCGTCAGTTCTTTCACGATGCCGATTGGTATGCTAAAGGGGGAGCGAAAAATAAAGACCTCGCCATTGAAGCCTATAACGACATCAAAAAGCTTCCGGCCATTTTCGAAGCGAATAATAAGCTTGATGTAGCCCGTGCAGCGAAAATTGGACAAGAATTTGACCTTCCCTTCGTCGTCACCGCCAACGGAAGAGAATATGAACACCTGCAGGCTTTAAAAGATTTTGACGCCAGCTTACTTGTTCCCCTCGCCTTTCCAAAGGCTTATGATGTGACCGACCCTGTTAGCACACAAAAAATTGCTTTAAGCGATTTGCGTTACTGGAATCAAGCTCCTGCCAACCCAGCCAAAATTGCAGCAGCCAATATTCCTTTTGCCCTTACGACAAAAGGACTAAAAAAGAAAATCTCTTTCTACGCACAGCTCAAGAAAGCAGTAGCTTACGGACTAGATGAAAGCACGGCTTTAGCAGCTCTAACCAGTCGCCCTGCTAAAATTCTTAAAAAACAAAAAGAATTGGGAAGCTTAAAAAAAGGAGCCTATGCCAATTTTATCGTGACCGATGGGCCTTTGTTTGCACAGGCGACCAAGATTGAAGAAAACTGGGTCCAAGGTCAGCAACACAAAATCGTTCATCAACCTGAAATTTCATTAGACGGGAAATACAGCCTTATGCTAGAAGGAGAAAAGTACCAACTTGAAATTAAGAACAGTGCGACCAAGATTGCGGCCACAGTAAAACAAGACTCTTTAAGCTTTAAAACCAAAGCGAGCTATGCCAACGGCTGGTTGAGCTTACAACTTCAAAACAGCGACAAGTCGAACTATGCCCAACTCAATGCGAAAATCAGTAGTGCTGAACACCTTGAGGGGAAAGCAACTTCTTTTAAAGGAAATCGCGTAGATTGGATGGCGCACTTCGAAGAAGCGCTAGAAGTAAAGGAGAAAAAAGACAAAGCCAAAAACTATCCTGCACCCGTAGCGGTAACCTTTCCAAACAACGGATTTGGTTTTGCTGAACGTCCAACAGCGCAGAATATCATTTTCAAAAATGCGACCGTTTGGACCAACGAAGCAGAAGGTATACTTTCCACTACCGATGTATGGGTGGAAAACGGTAAAATCAAAGCCATTGGGAAAGACCTTTCAGCTGAGGGTGTAAAAGAAATCGACGCCACAGGGAAGCATTTAACCAGTGGGGTAATCGATGAACACTCGCATATTGGTGCTTCCAGCATCAACGAAGGTGGTCACAACTCTTCTGCTGAAGTAACCATAGAAGACGTGGTTAACCCCGATGACATTAACCTCTACCGCAACCTCTCTGGCGGGGTCACCACCTTGCAAATCCTCCACGGTTCAGCAAACCCAATTGGAGGGCGTTCTGCCATCATTAAACCTCGATGGGGAGAAAGTGCAGAAGGTTTATTGTACAAAGGAGCCGATCCTTTTATCAAATTTGCGCTTGGGGAAAATGTAAAACAATCGAATTGGAGCAGCTATGCGCGTTTCCCTCAAACCCGTATGGGAGTAGAACAAGTCTTTGTAGACTATTTCCAACGCGCTAAAGAATACCAGCAAGAATGGAAAGCTTACAACGCCCTACCGAGAAAAGTGAAGGCGAGAACAACTGCTCCACGCTATGATTTAGAAATGGAAACCTTGGTGGAAATTCTCAACGGGGAGCGCTTTATTTCCTGTCACTCTTATGTGCAAAGCGAAATCAACATGCTCATGAAAGTAGCCGAGCGTTTTGGGGTTACCATCAACACCTTTACGCATATTCTTGAAGGCTATAAGGTAGCCGACAAAATGAAAGCGCACGGAGTGGGTGGTTCTACCTTCTCCGACTGGTGGGCGTACAAATTTGAAGTAAACGACGCTATTCCATTCAACGGTGCTATCATGCACAGCCAAGGCGTTACCGTAGCCTACAATTCTGATGATGCTGAAATGTCGCGTCGTTTGAACCAAGAAGCAGCAAAAGCGGTGAAATACGGCGGTGTATCGGAAGAAGATGCCTGGAAATTTGTCACCCTTAACCCTGCAAAACTTTTGCACATCGACGATGAAGTGGGAAGTGTGAAAGTAGGAAAATCGGCAGACCTTGTGTTGTGGAGCGACCACCCCATGTCGATTTATGCAGTAGCAGAAAAAACCATGATCGAAGGAGTATTCTACTATGAATTGGACCGTGCAACCGCACAGGTTGACGTGATACAAAAGGAACGCAACCAACTCATTCAACAAATGCTTTCGGCTAAAAATGGGGGTGCACCAACCCAAAAGGCACCCAAAAAGCAAGCCCGTGAATTCCATTGTGAAACTTTAGACTAGTACTATGAAAAAGATATTATTTACCCTTAGTTGCTTGTGTGTTTTCGCACTTGCTAACGCACAACAAACCCCAGCAGCCAACCAGAGTAAAAGTTTGCTCATTCAAGGTGCCACCCTACACATTGGCAATGGCAGTGTTCTGGAAAATGCTGAACTCGGAATTGCCGATGGCAAGATCGTTGAAGTGGGCGCTGTAGGTTCATCGCAAAACAACTACGACACCACTATCGACGCCAGCGGCAAACACCTCTACCCAGGATTTATCGCGGCGAACAGTACCGTAGGGATGGTGGAAATCGACGCTATTCGACCCACCAACGATTTGAACGAAATTGGGACTTTCCTACCGCACATTCGCACTATCATTGCGTACAATGCAGAGTCGAAAGTGGTGGAATCACTTCGTCCTAACGGAATATTAACGGCACAAATCGTTCCTACCCGAGGAAGAATTGCAGGAAGCTCGTCTGTAGTGCAGCTCGACGCATGGAACTGGGAAGATGCGAGTTTAAAAACCGACGAAGGAATTCATCTGTATTGGCCGCGCTCCTACCGTCGTGGTAACAGCAGCAAAGGAGAAGATCCTTTGGTTTATGACCAAAAGAACTACAACAAGCAAGTAGAGGAACTCAAACAATATTTGATTGAAGCCAAAACCTTTCAAGCAGGAGAGAAACAAAAAAACCTTCCTCATGCTGCTTTAGCCGGAGCGTATAGCGGTGCACAGCAAGTCTATCTTCACGCCAAAGAAAAAAGACAGATTTTAGACGGTATTGATCTTTTGAAAAAACAAGGGATTCAACGCATTGTATTGGTCGGTGGTGACGATGCGCACCTTATCCTCCCCTACCTCAAGAAGCAGGCTATTCCTGTGATTGTATCACGTCCGCACCGTTTACCCAATACAGCCGACGAAGATGTGAAACTTCCGTTCAAAATGGCTAAATTATTAATGGATGCTGGACTGACCATTACCATCGATGTTAGCGGACGTATGGAACGTATGAACACCCGAAACCTTCCTTTCTATGCTGGAACTTTCGCAGCTTATGGCGTAGAGAAAGAAAAAGCAGTGGAAATGATCACCCTCAATGCAGCCAAGATTTTAGGCATCGACGATCGTTTAGGTAGTCTCGAAGTAGGGAAAGACGCTACGCTTTTCATTGCAGAAGGCGATGCACTAGACATGCGAACCAACCAACTCAGCCACGCTTTAATCCAAGGAAGAGAAATTAGTTTGGAAACCCACCAAACGGAGTTGTGGAAACGTTATATGGAAAAATTCTCTCGCTAGTCTATGCTCCTAATTTCCAGTTCGCAGAACATCCATTTCAAACGGGTTAAAGCCCTTCAAGAAAAAGCCCGAAAACGAAAAGAAGAAAAACGCTTCATTATTGAGGGAGAAAAGGAAATCATGCATGCGCTGGAAGGCAGCTTCGAACTGGAACAACTCTACTTAAAAGAAGGGCATATTCCCGAGAAAGAAATAGAGGAAAACAAAAGAAAAAATGAGGACATTGTTATGGTGTCCTCTCTTTTTGAGCGTTTGTGCTATCGATCTACTTCAAAGGTCATCGCTGTTACGAAGGCCAAAAATCATTCACTCTCTGATTTAAATCTATCTCAGCATCCCTTTATTCTAATTGCGGAATCTCCTGAAAAACCGGGAAATATTGGGGCCTTGCTGAGAACCGCTGATGCGATGGCAGTAGATGCCGTGCTCATTGCCGACCCAAAAACAGAACTCTACAACCCCAATGTCATTCGCTCGAGTGTGGGTTGTTTATTCTCTGTTCCCATCGCCATGGCTAGTCGAAGTGAGGTGTTTTCCTTTTTAAAAGAAAAAGACATTCCTGTTTACAGTGCCGCCTTAAAGGAAAACGCACAAGCCTACACAGGTTTTGACTATACCAAAGCAACCGCTATAGCGGTAGGAACCGAAAATTCAGGGCTTTCAGAAGCTTGGATGGCTGAAGAAAGCACCCCCATTATCATTCCCATGCTTGGGAAAAATGATTCTTTAAACGTGTCGGTTGCTGCTGGCATTCTTCTTGCAGAAGTACAAAGACAAAGAAACTAAGGCGTTCAACGCGTTTCATAAAAAAGAATTGCGTAAATTACTTCTATGCTAGTCGATGAAGAAATAGAAAACAAGGAAATTGCGAAGCAGTATAAAGAATTACTGCGCATTAGTTATTTACAGTTGACCAATGAGGACAAAAAACTAATCCGATTGGCTTTCAATACTGCTGTAGATGCGCATAAAAATCAACGGCGTAAATCTGGAGAAGCTTATATTTTCCATCCCATTGCCGTTGCAAAAATTGTCGCTTCAGAAATTGGTCTCGACGCTACTTCTATCGCCGCAGCACTTTTGCACGATACGGTGGAAGATACCGAATACACCCTCAACGATATCGAACGTCTTTTTGGAAATACCGTGGCAAAAATTGTACACGGACTCACCAAAATTTCTCACCTCAAAAAAGACACGGACATCTCGCTACAAGCCGAGAACTTCCGGAAAATGCTTTTGACCCTCAATGATGATATTCGGGTAATCATCATCAAAATAGCCGACCGTTTGCACAACATGCAAACCATGGACGCCATGCCCGAATACAAACAGGTTAAAATTGCATCGGAAACCCTGTACATTTATGCTCCCCTTGCCCACCGTATTGGGATGTATAACATTAAAACGGAACTCGAAGATTTAAGCTTAAAATACACCGAACCACACCGTTTCGATGACATTAAAAGTAAAATTGAAGAAAGTCAAGAAGAGCAAAACAAATACATTAAATCCTTCTCGAACTTCTTAAAAGATTCGCTCGACAAAGAAAAACTCGACTATTTTATTAAGGGTCGCAGCAAATCGATTTTTTCAATTCACAAGAAAATGCAACGGCAAAACATCAGCTATGAGCAGGTGTTTGACAAGTTTGCTATCCGCATTGTATATAAATCCTCACCCAAGGATGAGAAGTTTTTAGCGTGGAAAATCTACTCCATTGTAACCGATCATTTCACCCCCAACCCTACCCGTTTACGGGATTGGATCTCTTCTTCAAAATCCAACGGCTATGAGTCCCTCCACATTACAGTCATGGGACCCAACAACAAATGGGTGGAAGTGCAAATCCGTTCGGAACGCATGCATGAGATTGCAGAAAAAGGATACGCCGCACACTACCGCTATAAACAGGGAGAAGAAAAAGAAAGCGGGATTGATGTATGGCTCAACCGTCTTCAAGAGGTTTTAGAGTCTAAAGATTCCAATGCAGTAGATTTTGTGGAGAACTTTAAACTCAATCTTTACGCAGAAGAAATCTTTGTCTTTACCCCACAAGGGGACTTAAAATCACTACCACAAGGTGCCTCAGCCTTAGACTTTGCCTATTCGATTCACACGGAGATTGGCAGTAAAACCCGCGGGGCGCGAGTAAATGGAAAATTAGTTCCCCTATCGCGCACCTTAAAAAGCGGTGATTTGGTAGAAATCATTACTTCAGCCACGTCAAAGCCCACAGCCAACTGGCTCGATTATGTGATCACCTCTCGAGCGCGGAACAATATCAAATCGGCCTTAAACGAGGAGAAAAAGAAATTGGCCGAAGAAGGGAAAGAAATACTACGTCGAAAGTTGAAGCATTTACGCATCAACATGAACGACAAGTCCATTCGACAATTGGTGATCTTCTTCAAAGTCAATTCAAGTTTAGATTTGTTTTACCGTGTAGGCTTGGGAACTATTGACAACCGCAGACTCAAAGAGTTCGCCACCACCTACAACAATACGTTCTTAAATTTCTTCAAGAAACGCTTACGCAGTTCGACACCAAAAGTTCCAAAGGAAAGCGATGAATTCGTTTCGCGCTATGATAAGTTAGTTTTTGGAAAAGAACGCGAAGAGCTGCCTTACAAACTTTCCCCTTGCTGTCATCCCATTGCGGGAGATAAAGTCTTTGGCTTTGTTACTATTAATGAAGGGATAAAAGTACACAAGCACAACTGTTCCAACGCCGTAGCCATGCAGTCTAATTTTGCCTATCGCATTGTTCCTGCGTGGTGGATTGATTCGACAGAACAAGAATTTACTGCAGAATTGGAATTGAGCGGTATCGATCAAAAAGGTTTAGTGAACCAAGTCACACGGGTCATCTCGAATAACCTCAACATCGATATCAAAAAAATCAACTTTCACACCGAGGAAGAACTGTTCAAAGGGATTATCACTATGCGCGTAAACAATAAAGGAACACTCAAAAAACTCAAGCAACAGTTGTTAAAAATCAACGGGATCGAGAAGGTGAGCCGCCATTAAGAAAAGAAACACTACTTTTACTCTAGATACTTTGGAATATGGCTGAAGAAAAAGACCAACAGGAGATTGTAAAGAACGTTTTCATTGGCTTTCTAGATCAACACAAACATAGAAAGACCCCAGAACGATTTGCCATTCTACACGAAATCTATGAGCATAACGATCATTTTGATATTGAGTCCCTTTACATCAAAATGAAAAATAAAAACTATCGGGTGAGTCGAGCTACCCTCTACAACACAGTAGATCTACTCCTCGAATCGGGCTTAATTCGCAAACACCAATTTGGAGCACAGGCCCAATATGAGAAGTCTTTTTTCGACAAACAGCACGACCACATCATTTTAACCGACACTGGGGAGGTGAAAGAATTTTGCGATCCGCGCATTCAGTCCATAAAAAAAACCATAGAAGAGGTGTTTAATGTTGATATTCACCACCATTCTTTATACTTTTACGGCACGAAAAAAGAATCATAAACACCCACCATTCTATGTCGGTTGATTTACTTCTAGGTCTCCAATGGGGAGACGAAGGAAAAGGAAAAATTGTTGATGTCCTCACCAAGGATTATGACATCATCGCTCGCTTTCAAGGCGGTCCAAACGCAGGTCACACGCTAAAATTCGACGGAATTTCGCATGTATTACATACCATTCCTTCTGGAATATTTCACCCTACTGCGCTCAACTTGATTGGTAACGGGGTAGTTATTGATCCTGTTATTTTTAAAGGAGAATTAGATAAACTGGCTGATTTCAATATTGATTTTGCCAAGAAACTTTATGTTTCAAAAAAAGCGCATTTGATTTTACCCACCCACCGTTTGCTCGACGCAGCATCAGAAGCGGCTAAAGGAAAAGCTAAAATTGGCTCTACTTTAAAGGGAATTGGTCCTACTTATATGGACAAAACGGGTCGTAACGGAATCCGTGTTGGTGATATTTTACTCGACGATTGGAAGACACGCTACAATACCCTTCGCGACAAGCATTTAAAAATGTTAGCCAATTACGACAGCAGTGTTGAATATGATCTTACCGATTTGGAAGCTACTTTCTTCGAAAGCTTAGAAACATTAAAGTCACTTCCATTAATCGACAGTGAACACTTTTTGCATACGGCTCAAAAAGAAAACAAAAAGATTTTGGCTGAAGGAGCGCAAGGTTCTCTATTGGACATTGATTTTGGAACTTATCCCTTTGTTACTTCTTCTACTACCACAGCCGCTGGTGCTTGTACCGGTCTTGGTATTGCTCCCAATGCTGTAGGCGATGTATTTGGTATTTTTAAAGCCTACACTACCCGCGTGGGAAGCGGACCTTTCCCCACCGAATTGTTTGACGAAGTTGGTGAAACCATGGGGCGTGTTGGACACGAATTTGGAGCAACCACAGGAAGAGCAAGACGCTGCGGATGGATTGATCTCGTAGCACTCAAATATGCTATTCGCGTGAATGGAGTAACCCAATTGATGATGATGAAAGGCGATGTCCTTTCAGGTTTCCCCACCATTAAAGTGTGTACTCACTACAAAACCAAAGAAGGAAACATTGAACACTTCCCTTTCTCTATTGAACCCGAAAATGTAACCCCCGAATACATTGAATTAGCGGGTTGGAAAGAAGATCTCACCCAGATGAGCAAGGAAGAAGAATTCCCTGCAGAATTCAACGCTTATATCGAATTCTTGGAAAAAGAATTGGAAACCCCCATCAAAATTGTCTCGGTAGGGCCCGACAGAAAACAGACCATCTTTAGATAAAGTACTTCAAGTTGTGAAAAGAGTACCTTCACTTTTTGTCCTGCTGCTCCTCTTGTTAAGCGGAAGCCAGCTTATGGGACAAGAAAAGCGGGTCATCACCATTCAACAAGCCGGTTCTTTTGGGAAAGACGAAGCGAATTTCCCCGGAGCCAATATCCTCCTCAAAAAAGACAATATTCGGGTGAAGCTCTTTCATCAAGGCGCCTTAATTGAATCAGACAAGTCCTTCTTTTATTCCAAAAAAAATGCGTTTAAAGCTGAAGGAGAGGTGATATTCACCCAAGGGGACAGCATTCGCATGACCAGTGCATACATGGAATATGACGGGGAAACGGGAAAAGCCAAAGCATGGGGAGATGTCTTTTTAGAACAACCCGACATGACCCTAGAAACCGATACCCTTTTCTTGGATCGTTTTGATGATTTGGCCTACTATGAAACCCCCGGAACGATAGTCGATAGCGCCAGCGTGTTAAAAAGTAATCGCGGACGCTATTATATGAAAGAAAAGAAATACCGTTTTCTCTCTAATGTTCGCATCAACAATCCTGAATATCAGGTCACTTCCAGTCAACTCGATTATTTTACCGAGTCGAATAAAGCGTACTTGTATGGACCGACTAAAATCATTGGGGAAGACTATGACATCTATTGCGAAAAAGGCTTCTATGACACCCAAAATCAAAGGGGGTATTTCAACCGAAATGCTGAGATTCTATACAACAATAAAATCATAAATGGGGATAGCCTTTATTTCGAAAACAGTAGGAATTACGCAGCTGCGACCCAAAAGGTTGAGATAACCGACACCATTAACAATTCCATCATTCGCGGGAATTACGCTGAGATTTTTAAAGAAAAAGATTCGGCTATTATCACAAAACGAGCGGTGGCCATCAACATCATTGAAAACGATTCCCTTTACATACACGCCGATACACTTGTTGGAACCGGTCCATCGGAGGCGCGTATTTTGAGAGGCTATTACGGGGTTAAAATCTTAAAAAGAGACCTTAGAGGAAAATCAGACTCGCTTTACCTAGACGAAACCATCGGACGGATTGAATTACTCAAACGCCCCTTAAGTAGAAAAGAGGAGCAAGTTTTGTCGAATGATGACAAGAATAGACGCAATCCCGTGATGTGGTTCAACGAAAGTCAAATGAGCGGCGAGGTCATCTACATGAAAACCGATTTTGCCACCAAGAAACTAGACTCTCTCTTCATCTTCGGGAATGCCTTTATTATTGAAAAAGACAGTTTAAGCGACAATGGCTACAACCAAATTGTGGGAACCGAACTCTACGGTGACTTCCTCGACGGGGCTTTGAACGAACTCGATGTAATTAAAAACACCCAAGTACTCTATTATTTGTACTCCGACACTGGAGAATTGGTGGGCATTGATAAAACCATTTGCAGTGCTTTAAACATCACGTTTAAGGAGAACGAGATCGAAGACATTTCATTCTATGTTAGTCCCGAAGGCGATGTGTTTCCCGACAAAGAACTCGATCCCAACCTGCGAAAGCTGGAAGGCTTTTTATGGCGGGAAGAAGAACGCCCCAAAACATTGGAAGACCTGTTTAAAAAAGATTAAATAAGGCCAATGCTACTCGACGATTTCCTTCGCTTTCAAGCAAAAACCACCCCACAACCTCTCGGGATGGTGGTGAAACGCGCCAAGGGGTCCTACATTATCGACGATAAAGGAAAGAAGTACTTGGATTTTGTTGCTGGAGTATCTGCCTGCAGTTTAGGCCACCGACATCCAGCTGTTATCCGCGCCATTAAACGCCAGCTCAAACGCTATCTGCATGTGATGGTCTATGGAGAATATGCCCAAGAAGCTGCGGTAGAACTGTGCAAACTGCTGGCCAGTCAATTGCCAACCTCCTTAGAAGTAACCTATTTGACCAATTCGGGTACCGAAGCCATTGAGGGTGCGATGAAATTGGCCAAACGCGCTACAGGTCGTGAAGAATTTATTGCAGCACATCAAGCCTACCACGGCAGCACACAAGGTGCACTGAGTCTGCTGGGGGTAGAAGCACAAAAAAAAGGCTACACTCCCCTGCTTCCTAAAGTGAATTTTATCCAATTTAATGCGAAAGAAGAGCTGGATAAAATCACCACCAAAACCGCTGCGGTGGTCTTAGAAACCATCCAAGGGGGTGCTGGATTTATTGTACCAGAAAGCGGCTACCTCAAAGCGGTAAAAGCACGTTGTGAGGCCGTAGGAGCGCTTTTAATACTGGACGAAATTCAACCGGGAATTGGCCGCACAGGGCGTCTTTTCGCCTATGAAAACGAGGGCATTACGCCGGATATTTTGGTCATCGGAAAAGGATTAGGAGGCGGTCTGCCCATAGGTGCCTTTTGCAGTTCAAAAGAATTGATGGAAAAATTGACCCACAGCCCAGCCTTAGGTCACATTACCACTTTTGGTGGAAATCCGGTAATCGCTGCTGCAGCACATGCCACACTTTCTACGGTACTGAAGAAAAGACTCATGGACCAAATCCCGGAAAAAGAAGCCTTGTTTCGGCGTTTACTGGTTCACCCGAAAATTGCGGAAATCCGCGGTCGCGGACTCATGTTAGCGCCTATGCTAGCCCCAGAGGTCGATCTTGGAAAAGTAGTGAGCCGCTGTCAAGAAAAAGGACTCATCCTTTTCTTCCTACTTTGGGAGAAACGCGCTCTTCGCATCTCTCCCCCACTCACCATTAGCCTCCGTGAAATAAAGAAAGGTTGTGGCATCATCCTTGATGTACTCAATGAGGACAATAACAGTGTTGATTAATTTGTTAAAAACAATAGGCGGACTCCTTTCGCTTTCAACCCCTTAGTCCCTAAATTTATTTAAAACAACACGCACTGTCTATGTACCGTGAATTTTCGCAAAATGCCGATGCCGCTGTAACGCGTTTCGAACAAATGCTCAAGAGTAATCAAGTTTACTTTTTTGACGCAGTTGAGTTTGAAACCATCATACAGTACTACATCGACATGGGCGAAATCAACTTGGCCAAAAAGGCCTTGGACATGGCCATCAACCAACACCCGTTTCATTCTGACTTGCTTCTACTCCAATCGGAAGTAATGATTTTTGACGGGGAAATGGAAGAAGCCATGCTGTTGTTGGACACCATTGAAGAGATGGAACCCAGTAATGAGGAAATCTACATTCAAAAGGCCACCATTCATTCCAAACAAAGAAACCACAAAGCTGCCATAGCTTATTTATTTAAGGCACTTGATTTTGCAGAAGATCAATGCGAGGTGTGGTGTTTACTGGCTATGGAGTATATGGTCTTGGAAAATTATACCGAAGCAAAAAATTATTTCCGCCGCTGCATTGAAGAAGACCCCGATGACTTTCAAGTCCTCTACAATCTTCTTTTTTGCTTGGAATACCTCAAAGCGCATGAGGAAGCGATTGAAATTTTAAATAACCTGCTGGAGAAAAACCCCTACAACGAAATTGCATGGTTGGAAGTGGGAAAACAATACCTGCAACTCAACAAAAAAGAAGAAGCCCTCGGTGCTTTTGATTTTGCCATCATCAGTGAAGACACGTTCACTGGAGCTTATATTGAAAAGGCAAAACTCTTGGAATCGCTTGGGCAAATCAATACGGCCATCGAACAATATGAATGTGCCTTAAAGTTGGAAGATCCGTCCTCCTATTTACTCGTGCGAATTGCTCACTGCCATGAAGCATTAGGCAATGAACAATTGGCTGTTCAGTTCTTTAAACAAGGCATCAATCACGATCCTTCCTATGAGAAAGCATGGACAGGGATTATCGACTTTTACTTGAATCGAGGGGATAATGAAAAAGCGCACTACTACTGTGAAAAGGCGCTACAAATCAATGAAAACTATCTCGCTTATTGGAAGCGAAGCGCCCTGCTCAACAAAGCCTTAGGGCGTTATGCCGAAGCTGAAATCGCTTTTCAAAATACCATTGAACTAGGGAACTATGAACTTGCTGTGTGGATGGAATGGATCGACACCTTGATTTTCTTAAACGAGTGGGAAAAAGCCAGTTCGGTGGGGCAACAAGCTAAAGAATTTTATCCCGAACAAGTGGAACTTGATTTCCGTTTGGCCGGCTGTTTTCAACAATTAGGGAAAAGCATTGAGATGGAGTACTACCTTCAAAACATTGGACAAGAAGGCAATACCATCGAAGAAGAAGTACTTCAATTATTCCCGCTACTGGCTAAACAAATCCAATCAACGGTTAGGCCTTAAGCCCAAATACTATGCGAAAACATTTACTCCTTTATCTTAAAGGGCTGCTCATGGGGGCTGCCGATATCGTTCCTGGAGTTTCTGGTGGAACCATGGCATTGATTACCGGTATTTACAGCGAGCTCATTGGCAGCATCGACAACCTTCGGCTAGCACAATTGCAATTGGTCCAAAAAGGAGAATGGAAAGCCTTTTGGAAAGACGTTAACGGTCCCTTTTTACTGCCGTTAGCCTTGGGAATCATCAGTGGAATTCTTTTCCTCTCCGGGGGAATCACCTACCTCTTGGAACATCAACCCATTTTGCTGTGGTCCTTTTTCTTTGGTCTTATTTTGGCGAGTATCTTTATTCTCTTCAATCAACTGCAGGAAAAAACCTGGCTTCATTTTCTCTTTTTAGCCATTGGCTTTGTTGTTGCTTTTGGAATTACCATGCTCTCCCCTGCCGCGGCTTCTAACAACCTTGCTTATTTGTTTTTTTCGAGCATGATTGCCATCATCGCAATGATACTGCCGGGGATATCGGGAGCTTTTATCTTTATTCTTCTCGGGGTTTATGAAGAAGTACTTCAAACCGTTAAGGGAAGTATTGCTGTGCTTTTAGATTTCAATTGGGCCGAGTTTCAAGCTGTTTACACCAAGGTGATTATAATCGCACTGGGAATCCTTACAGGCTTGAAAGTCTTTTCCAAATTACTCACCTGGTTGTTCAATCATAAACGCGAAGTGACGCTTAGTGTTCTCATAGGGTTTATGATGGGTGCCTTACCTAAAATTTGGCCGTGGAAAACCGCTATTGGTACTGGAGAAGAAATAACATGGATCAATACCAATCCGTTGACCTTGGGTGCCGATGCACAAATTCTTCCTGCCCTTAGCCTTTTACTTATCGGAGCATTGAGCATGATTTTGATCGAGCGTTATGCCCCAAAAAAATAGATATATAACTCCGGTGCGCAGTTGGAATGACCGCCTGCTTTTAATCCTCAAAGGCATGGCCATGGGAATGGCGAATAAAATCCCGGGGGTGTCTGGAGGAATCGTAGCCCTAGCGGCTGGCTTCTACGAAGAACTCATTTATTCCTTTTCTCGGCTCGATGGAAAAGCGATACAACTTCTTTTTAAAAAGGGCTTTGCATCGTTTTACGCCCATATAAACGGTCGTTTTTTGCTGCTTTTGTTCAGTGGGGTTGGGCTGAGTTTCTTCAGCGTCTCTTTGCTGCTAGATTATTTACTCGATCATTATCCCCGGCATGTTTTGGGGGGCTTTTTTGGGATGATACTCGCCTCGGTTTATTACATCTGGAACGATTTGCCCCAATACAGCGCAAAAGAATATATCGGTGGAATTTTGGGCTTACTCTTTGGACTTGCCTTGTTGTGGATTAATCCGGGAACCGAAAACGACCACTGGCTCTTTGTGATTTTTTGCGGCATGGTGAGCATCACCGGGATGACGCTACCAGGGCTTTCAGGCTCCCTGCTCATTTTAATCCTTGGAAACTACAACCTGCTCTTGGTGGACTGTGTCAATGCCATTTTTTTTATGCTGAAAGATGTTTTTAGCGGCAATGGTTTTGGCCTAGACGACCCAGAACGAAAAAGATTACTTTGGGTTTTTGTCTATTTCACGGCAGGTTCCACCCTTGGCTTAATTCTTTTTTCCAAACTATTGGAGCAACTCATCAAACACTACAAAAGCATTACGATTTCAACCTTGGTAGGCTTTATTCTTGGTTCATTGGGAGCAGTGTGGCCATGGACTGCAAAAACCACACTAGAAGAAAGTACAGTTGGCCTACTCTTCAGCACCCCACACAACCGCTTCTATTTTCCCAATCTATGGACAGTGGACACGCTAATCGTAGGCTTTTTTATACTTTTGGGCTGCACTACAGTCATCCAACTCGAACGCTATGGAAAACGACAAAAAACTTAAGTTTGGCCTGTTGGGAAAGGAAATCGACTATTCCTTTTCCCGCGGCTATTTCGCAGAAAAATTCAAACGGGAAAACTTGCCCCATTGCCAGTATGACAACTATGACTGTGCTGAAGTAGAAGAGGTACATCAAACCATTTTACGCAACGATATTAATGGTTTAAACGTAACCATTCCTTACAAAGAGGTAGTTGCCCCTGTACTGGATGAATTGAGTCCTGTAGCAGCGGAGATTGGGGCTGTAAACACCATCGTTTATACTAAAACGGGAAAACGTATAGGGCACAACACCGACGCCTATGGTTTTGAAAAATCCCTTTTCGAGCATTGGAATGGAGAAGCAGAAAAAGCCTTGATCTTAGGAACTGGAGGGGCTTCCAAAGCCGTAGAATATGTTTTAAAACAACGCGGAATACAAACGCAATTTGTTTCGCGAAAAGCCAGTGAGAAATCGATTCGCTATGAGGACTTGAGTCCAGCACGCATGGCGGAACATCAACTCATCGTCAATTGTACTCCCTTGGGTACTTTTCCCGATGTGGATGCAGCACCAGCGATCGATTACAGTGCTTTAACCCCCAATCACTTTTTGTTTGACTTAATTTACAATCCTGAAGAAACCCGCTTTTTACAGCTAGGGAAAGCACAGGGAGCTGGCACCGCCAATGGCCAAAATATGCTCGTTCATCAGGCCGAAGCATCCTGGGCGCTTTGGACAGCTTCTTAGGGCAATTATATTTTTTGTAATTTTAGGGTACGAGAATTGATCAAATACCTTTGTCATGCAAATGGAACCTACCTTACCGCCCGAAGAAAACCAAGAACAACAGCAAGCTGCTGCTGCACCAAATCAAGAAAGTAGCCCTAGCGAATCGACTGAAACCGCAGCCAAAGCACCCGAAATTAATGTGGAAGACCTCCCGCTGGAAGACTATCCCGCCACCCTAGACAAAATCCTTAAAGACGACCAATGGATGAAAATGGGGAGCACCGTGCGTAGCCTTCAAGACAGTTTTGATCAAAAATTCTTAAAAATCTTACAGGAGAAAAAAGAGACGTTTATCCAAGAAGGGGGAAACGAAATCGACTTCTTCTTTCAACCGGAATACAAGAAACACTTTAGCGGACTCGTTCGCGAATACAAAAACAGAAAGAGCAAGCACTTTAAAGAGCAAGAAGCTGCGCAAAAAGCCAACCTCAACCGCAAGCGGGAAATCATTGAGGAAATCAAGCAGTTGATCGACGACAGTGTACACGACAACAACAGCTACCGCCAATTTAAAAACTTGCAAGAAGCCTTTCACGCCACGGGGCAAGTACCCCGCAACGAAAGCAACAACATTTGGCAAACCTATAAATTCCATGTAGAGCGCTATTACGATTTCTTGCACCTCAACCGCGACCTGCGGGAAGCCGACTTTAAACACAACTATGCCGAGCGATTGAAGATCGTGGAACGCACCGAAGCCTTGGCGGCAATGGAAGACGTCCCCTCGGCCATTCGAGAACTCAACACCCTACACCGCCTTTGGAAAAACGATCTAGGCCCCGTGGCACGGGAAGAACGCGAACAGTTGTGGAGTCGTTTTCAAGCTGCGACCAAAGTCATTCACGACCGCAAGAACGAGTACAACAAAAACATCGATGAAATTCAAGCCAACAACCGAAGCAAAAAAGAAGAATTGTTAGCACGCATTGAAAAGGAAATCGAACAAAGCCCGCAAAACCACAACGCTTGGCAAAACAGCATGCGTAAGGTCAACGAGATCAAAGAGCAGTTTCAAGCCGTGGGGCGTGCTCCAAAAGCCGACAACCGTCGTTTGTGGAATCGCTTCCGTGAACTGAGCCGCAATTACAACCACGCCAAGAACCAATTTTATAAAGAACACAAGCAACAAGAACGCACACACATAGAAGCCAAAAAAGCCCTCATTGCCGAAGTAGCGGGGATTTTAGAAGACCCGAATTGGAGAGAATATGTGGGCCGTATGAAGAGCGTGCAAAACGATTGGAAGAAAACAGGACGTATTTCGCGCCGCTTGTCGAACAAGCTTTGGGAAGAGTTTAAAGGCTTGACCAACCTTTACTTTGATCGCCTTAAAAACAAAGTCGAAGCCTTGAGTGCGGAAGACCAAGCCAAGCTGGCTGCACAAAATAACTTTGTGGAAGAGGTCCTAAAAAAAGAGGCGCCCACTACCCCCAAAAAACTCGAAGAATTCATCGACGAACAGGTAGAACAATGGCTGGGCCTTGAACCCCAAAACAACAGTGCGGGACAAAAGAAAATGCTGCAACATTTGGTCGGGCTATGGGAAGCGACTTCCCTCTCCAAAAAGGAGAAAACCGCCCAACAGTTTGCCACCCAACTCAGCTGCATCAAACAAGACGCAGGAGAACTCAACAAAGAACACAGCCAACTCAAAAAGCAATTGGACGAAATCGCACAAGAACTCATCCAACTGGAAAACAACCTACAGTTCTTTAGTAGCAGTAGCGACGACAACCCCATGCTAAAAGAGGTGAACAAAAAGATTGAACAACTCAACCAACGCAAAACAGCTTTTGAGGAAAAAGCCAATGCGGTTAAATCGCTAAAACGCACGCTTAAAAAACAAAGTGAAGCACAGGAAGAGGTTGAAGAGACCGGAGAAGAATAAAACAGCTTCAATTATAGCTACCCACAAACTGTCTTAACTAAAGATTAGTAATTTTTATATACTTACATTACATAGATGATTTTAGTTCAATGATTTAAGTAAATCCTAACCTAGGAGAATTCAATTACATTCCGAATCTGAGCGCGAAAAAATCCAAGCTGAGATTCTAAAGTTGGGAAAACAGTTGGGTGAAAAACACAAAAAAAGAAAAGAAAAGATTCTTAAAGCTACCTTTGGTAAAATTCGTTTCCCCGAAGGAAAGACCCCTTTAGAAATCCAAGAGGAAATGCGCGATAAATGGCTGGAAAAACCTTAATTTAATAAATAGGAGAATCTATTTACTTCTACACAACCTAATTAATAGATAATTTACTGCTTCTTCGCCTCTTCCCAAAAGACGTCCATCTCGGCTAGGGTCATCTCGTGTAGGGATTTCCCCAAGGCTTGGGCTTTGGCTTCTAAATAACTGAAGCGTTTGGTGAATTTTTGGTTGGTGCGTTCCAGGGCAGTGTCGGGGTTGATTTTTAAAAAACGAGCGTAGTTGATCAAAGAAAAAAGCAGGTCGCCAAACTCGGCTTCCATGGCGTCTTGGTCGCCCTTTTCAATTTCGGCTTTGAGTTCGTTCCACTCTTCTTGTACCTTTTCTTTAACCTGCTCTGGGGCTTCCCAATCGAAGCCAACACCGGCCACCTTGTCTTGAATGCGCTGGGCTTTTACTAGGGCAGGTAAGCCTTTGGGCACCCCAGAAAGGACACTTTTCTTCCCTTCTTTTAATTTGAGGGCTTCCCAGTTTTTCTTAACGTCTTCTTCGTTTTCCACTTTTACATCCCCATAGATGTGCGGGTGGCGGTGGATGAGTTTTTCGCTGATGCTGTGGGCAATATCGGCCATGTCGAAGGCCTTTTCTTCGCTCCCCAACTTGGCGTAAAAGGCAATGTGCAAAAGCAAGTCGCCCAATTCATTTTTGATTTCTTCGAGGTTGCGTTCCAAAATCGCATCGCCCAACTCATAGGTCTCTTCGATGGTGAGGTGACGCAACGATTCAAAGGTTTGTTTGCGGTCCCAAGGACACTGCTCGCGCAGCTCGTCCATGATGGTGAGCAAACGGTCGATGGCCGCTAATTGGTCCTTGCGGCTATTCATCCGTTTCGGCTGTAGTCTCGGGCACTTCTTCGGTAAATACCTCGGGGGCTTTTTCCGCCAAGATATTATACCACTGAATGATTTTCTTGATATCGGAAGGATAGACGCGATCCTCGTCGTAGTCTTGAAAAATTTCAAAGAAAAAAGCTTCCAACTCATCGGCTGGGGCTTTGGGTTTAACCGCGCAGGTTTTCCCCTCTTCCTTTTCAAAAATGCGTTTTAAAATGTCGCGTAAAGGCACCTCTTTATCGAGTCCATAGATGTTGATTTCCGACAAAAGGCTCACTTGGTTACGCACCGAGGCGTTGATGCGTTTTCCATCGACCAAGGAGGTAGCGACTACACCCGTTCGGGTTTGTAGGGCGATTTCAAAAAGTCCGGGACGGCCACCAATGGCGATGATTTGATCGAGTTGCATGTTTATCTTTTTTTAGATTGTAAAGGGAACTTCATTTTGTAATCCACACGGACTTTCCCCTTGCTGATGTTGTTTAATTTTCCTTTGATTAATCGTTTTTTGAGGGGCGAAAGCTTGTCGGTAAACAAGATGCCCTCAATATGATCGTATTCGTGTTGAATGACACGTGCCGCCAAACCCGAATAGCTTTCGGTGAGGCGTTCTCCCGCTTCGTTTTGATAGCTTATCGTAAGGGCTTCTTTTCGCTTTACGTCTTCCCGCACATCGGGAATACTTAAACAGCCTTCGTTAAACGCCCATTCTTCTCCGCTCTCCTCCTCGATGACAGGATTGATAAACGCTTTCTTAAAATCTTTGAGCTGTGCTTGTTCCTCAGGAGTCAAGTCTTCGTCTTCTGCAAAGGGAGAAGCGTCGACCACAAAAAGGCGTAACCCTAATCCCACTTGCGGAGCGGCCAAACCTACTCCACTAGCAGCATACATGGTTTCCCACATGTTTTCCAACAAAGCGTCAAAGCCTTCGTAATCTGCGGGAATATCCACCGCTTTTTTCTTTAAGACCGGGGCGCCGTAAGCAACGATCGGTAGTATCATTTAGTTCTTTTTCTTTGAATGCAAAGATGCATCTAAATAGGATTGTAACAAAAGGGTTGCGCTAATCTTATCGATTAGGCCTTTATTTTTTCGTTGTTCTTTCTTTAAACCTCCGTCGAGCATGCTTTGAAAAGCCATTTTTGAGGTAAAACGTTCGTCGTGACGTTCGATGGTCAACGCGGGGATAGCTTTACTTAAACGCTGAATAAAGGCTTGAATTTTCGGTTCTACTGCTGAAGGGGAATTGTCCATTTGCTTGGGTAGGCCCACCACACAACATTCTACTGCATGGGTGGTACAATAATCGACAAGAAAGGGAATCACCTCTTTGCTGGCAAGGGTAGTTAAGCCCGAGGCGATAATCTGCATCGGATCGGTTGCGGCGATGCCCGTGCGTTTTTCTCCAAAATCTATGGCGAGGATTATTCCCATATGCAAATATACGTCTCCCGCAGGGGTTCCTTGGGAATCTTGTATAAAAAGTGAGGAAGAAGCCCTAAATTTGTGCTTCAAAAATTTAAGCATGAGAGATATCATCGAAGCAGCATGGGAAGACCGTTCCCTCCTCGAACAAGAAGAAACACAAAACACCATTCGCGCCGTTATTGAACAATTGGATTTAGGTCAATTGCGCGTGGCAGAACCTACTGCCGACGGCTGGCAAGTGAACGAGTGGGTCAAGAAAGCAGTGGTCTTGTATTTCCCCATTCAAAAAATGGAGACCTTGACTGCTGGTCCGATGGAATTCCACGATAAAATGCCCTTGAAAAAAGACTATGCCGCTAAAGGTATTCGTGTGGTACCGCACGCCGTAGCACGTCAAGGGGCCTATATTTCTTCTGGCGTTATTTTGATGCCTAGCTATGTAAACATTGGTGCATATGTAGATGAAGGAACCATGGTCGATACTTGGGCCACAGTGGGAAGCTGTGCGCAAATTGGTAAAAATGTTCACCTGAGTGGAGGTGTTGGTATTGGTGGGGTTTTAGAACCCCTACAAGCTGCCCCCGTCATCATCGAAGACAATGCTTTTGTAGGATCGCGTTGTATCGTGGTAGAAGGTGTTCGCGTAGAGAAAGAAGCCGTATTAGGCGCCAATGTCGTCTTGACGGCATCGACCAAAATCATCGATGTTACAGGAGACGAACCCGTCGAAATGAAAGGTCGTGTTCCTGCGCGTTCCGTAGTTATTCCTGGAAGTTATACCAAAAGCTTCCCTGCGGGAGACTACCAAGTGCCCTGTGCACTCATCATTGGGAAACGCAAAGAAAGTACCGACAAAAAAACCTCATTAAACGACGCCCTTAGAGAGCACAACGTGGCGGTATAATTGTAGTATGAAAACCAATACTTTTCTTACCGAAGCCCTCCTTGCGCTTCAGCAAGAAGGTACTCTTTTGTATCCCACCGATACCATTTGGGGGATTGGTGGAGACGCGCGTTCCACAGCGGTGGTTGAAAAAGTATATGCCTTAAAACAACGTGCCGACAGCAAAGCCTTGATTTGCTTAGTTGCCAATCAAAGCATGTTGGAAGCTTATGTGGGGGAGATTCACCCCAGCCTATTGCCCTACCTTGAGGGGGAACGCCCTACCACAGTCATTTACCCTAATGTAAAGGGCATAAGCAAGCGTTTGTGTGCTGCCGATGGCAGTGTAGGTATGCGGATTGCCAAGGACGATTTTTGTCGGGAATTGATTGAAGCCTTGGGTGCGCCACTCATTTCTACTTCGGCCAACATAAGCGGGCAAGCTAGTCCGGGCTCTTTTGACGAAGTGGCCGTTGAGATAAAAGAAGGAGTAGATCACATAGTCGCTTACCGACAAGCGGAAAAGCAAAGCACGGCCTCCCGCATCATCCGCTTAAGCCAAAACAATGAAATTGAAGTTCTTCGACCCTAATGCAACTCCACACCGATTTTAGCGCTGTATTGACCCAAGCGGTCTTTCAACATCTCAAAGCGGCAGCAGCCGAATTGGGGCTAGAAACTTATGTGGTAGGTGGCTTTGTACGCGATCATGTATTGGGGCGTAAAAAAGAGCAAACCGATATCGACTTTGTCTGTGTAGGCTCGGGTATAGCCCTAGCCAAAGCGGTACAAAAACGATTGCCGAAAGCAGCGAAAATCTCCGTCTTTAAAACCTATGGCACGGCCATGATAAAGTTTGAAGGCATGGAATTGGAATTTGTTGGGGCCCGCAAAGAATCGTACAGCG
>WTJP01000160.1 GCA_011526275.1 Candidatus Arcticimaribacter sp.
AAGCCATGGCAGGAGCAAACGAATCCCCACGTAATAAACTTATTGCGTTAATGTACTTGGTATTTATTACCATGTTAGCATTGAATGTGAGTAAAGAAGTTTTGGATGGGTTTGGGCAAATGTTCAAAAAAATCCAGAGCGCAAACGAACGTGTAAACCAAGGTAATGTCATTTACTACGACAAAATCGAGGTTAACGCTAAAGAAAAAGAAGGAAAGTGGATTGGTCATGACCGAACTGCTAAAGAAATCCGTAAGGAATCTGACGCCTTCTATGCTCGTATTCAAGAAATCAAAGACATCATCACAGAAAAGCAGCGTGTTGCCGATCCAGAATTGAATGAATATTCTCAAATGGATAAAGGTGAGGCTTTAGACCTTATCTTTTTTGACGCCAATGGAGTGTCTCCACAAGGGCAAGAGTTTGTTGATATGATCAACAAATACAAAATGCGCGTCATTCAGGTGTTCGCTTCGCAGTTCCCACAATACACGGAGTTGGTAGAGGAACGTTTTTTCACTGGTGATTTTGAAGGAAATGTCCAAAACAGCGACGGTCAACCACAACCTTGGTTATCGTATAACTATGAAGGTTTTCCACTTATCTCATCTTTGGCGAAATTGACCATGATGCAAAACGACATCCGCTTGACTGAAAGCGATGTTTTAAATGCATTGTTAGGGAAAGAGCTTGAGGCGAGTAGTAAGGTAACTACCGACAACTACATCACTTTGTTGAAAGCAGAAAAAGGAGCTTACTACCAAGGTGAAAAATTTGATGGAAGTGTAATCCTTGGTCGTAAAAGTGGAGCACAAAATCCAAACGATGTTGATGTTAAACTCGATGGAAGAAAACTAGATCCTTCTGAATATGAGAAAATCCCTGGAGGTATCAAGTTAAATGTAACTGCAGGACGTCCTGGCGATCACACCATCGAGGGAGACTTAATTTTCCGCAATGCTGGAGTTGAGTCAAGAATCCCAGTTTCTCAATCATTCGCAGTAATTTCTAAGCCTAACGCGGCTGTAATTTCTGCCGATAAGATGAATGTGGTTTACCGTGGAGTAGATAACCCAATGACGATTTCTATCCCAGGAATCCCAGACGACAAGATCAATGCATCAGCAGCTGGTTTACGTCGTGCTAAGGGCAGTAAGTTTAACATGAGCCCTGGAAAAGGGAAAGAGGTGACCATTACCGCTACTGGGAAATTACCTGACGGTCAAAGCATCTCTACCAAGACTAAATTTAGAATTAAAGACCTTCCGCGTCCAAGCGCTACTTTCTTCAACCAGTCCGGTAAAATTCGTTTACCCAAGGCAAGTGTTGAACGTGCTCAAGTGGGTGCAATCATGGAAGACTTTGATTTTGATTTGACTTTAAACACTTTAGAATTTAAGATTAAAATACCTGGATCTCCTACCATTACATGTAAGGGTACCCGTTTAAATGGCCAAGCCAAGCAAGCGCTTAGCAAAGCTAGAAAAGGGCAAGAGATCAGTATTTTCGACTTAAAGGTTCAAAACCCAGCTAAACCAAATTATAGGTTTAAGCGTGTTGCACCTGTCCTAATCGAAATTTTATAAATCATGAGAAATACATCGTTTGCCGTCTTTCTGTTCGTTTTAACCTTGTCTACAACACAACTTGTAGCGCAAGCTAACTTGCTCAATGCAAGGGTGCCACAAGAAGTGGGGAAGCTCAACGACCAGCAAATTGCCGCAAATGATGAAGATCCATTACCCTATGGTTTTATTGATGACCGCGACGTCTTGTGGTCCAAAACCATTTGGGAACGTATCGATCTAGACGAGCGAATTAACTTTCCTTATTATTTTCCCTCTGAACCTGGGAACCTAGGCGAGGAAAGACGTTCCTTATTCGATGTCATGATTAGAGGGATCGAAGAAGGTAGAATCAAAGAAATCTATACAGACGACGGTGGATATTTTAGAACTAAAATGACCTACCAACAGGTGTTAGATAAATTGAAGTTTACCTTCGAAACCGAGCAATATACTGAAGCAATCAACTCAGGAGAAACCAATCAAGAGATATTAGATTCTTACTTGGTTCCGGTGAAGACTTCATCAGCTGACGTTTTAGAATACCGTATCAAAGGGACATGGTATTTCGATAAACGCCAAGGAGAAATGAAGTATCGCCTTTTGGGGATAGCACCTTGTGCTACGGATTTACAATTTAAAAATCCAGATCCAGACGCTGCACCTCCAGGAGATCCTAACGAAACCTATCCTTTATTTTGGGTGTGGTTCCCGGATGCCCGTGAAGTGTTGAATGAAGCTTTTGTTTTCAATACAAGAAATTCATCACAACCCATCACCTTTGATCATATGTTGAACTCTAGACGCTTCAATGCCGTTATCTATAAAGAAGAAAACGTGTATGAAGACCGTGAAGTTCAGAACTATATCTTTGAAGATGCACTGCAACAGTTGCTTGAATCAGAGCGTATAAAATCGGTTATTCGCGATTTCGAACAAGACATGTGGAACAACTAATGCTCAATTAGATTAATAGTACATAGAACGCTGCTCTCGGGCAGCGTTTTGTATTTTTATACCCTATGAAAGAAGTCGATGTATTGGTGGTAGGATTGGGGCTAGCTGGCTTAGCCTATACTGAAACACTTCAGCAACATCAAAAGTCTTTCCATGTTTTCGATCAAAGTCAAGGGGGCTCATCTGTTATTGCTGCTGGCATCTATAATCCCACGGTTTTAAAACGCTTTAATATGACGTGGAAAGGAGAGGAATTTCATCGCTTTTCCTTACCCTTTTATACGCAGTTAGCTGCACGTTTAAACACGGTTCTAGACCATCCTGCACCCATCTATAAAATGTTCAATAACCAAGCAGAACACAATCAATGGACGGTAGCTGCCGACCGTGAGGGTTTGTCTAATTTCCTTCTCCCGGCCATTAAGAAAGACGTGCTTAATGGGGTAAACAGCCCTTATGGTTATGCAGCACTTCAGCACTGTGGAAGAATCAACACAACAAAACTCATTTCAAGCTATAAAGCTTCTATTCAATCGAATCTTAGTGAAGCGCCCTTTGACTATGCCGCTTTAGAAAGTGGATCAGATGGTGTTCGTTATAAAGATTTTAAGGCTAAGTATATCGTTTTTTGCGAGGGCTACGCCATGGTGAACAACCCTTACTTTAAACAGCTTCCTTTGGTAGGGTCAAAAGGGCAAATTTTAGTCATCAAAGCGCCTGAATTAAAGTCAAAAGCCATACTGAAGGGCCCTATATTTATTGCTCCATTGGGCGAAGATTTATATTGGGCGGGTGC
>WTJP01000111.1 GCA_011526275.1 Candidatus Arcticimaribacter sp.
GGAGTGTATAGATAAGGGTTTCTTCCTCTTGAAGGGGTTTTTGATTGTGGTAGCCGACGAAATTTCCCGCCTTTGATCATTCTTTTTTGAAACCTACTCCTATCAATTTCTCTTTGAAGAATTACCTGGTGAAGCTGATGTAATTGTGGCATTGTAAAAGGGTTTGACAACAGTTCATGACAAGTCTTCCCTTCATTGATATCAGTTCTCAATTGTGAGAGTGTAGAACTTATTATTTCATGGTGATCTAGATTCATGTCAACCAAGTTCTCAATCGAAACCCAACAGATTTCATCATAAAAATCATTCCCTTTTATAATCACATCTTCTATGTTCAGCATAACATAATGTACAAGGGAAACAAATCTAGAATTCAACCAATTATTAGGGTTCCACTTGACACCATTCTGCTCTGCCAATAATTTGAATTGATCTCCAAAATTTCTGTGAGCATCTCCGAAGACAGAAAGAAGTTTAAGGTTGTCCACATATAATCCCGTTAATTCTTTTAAAATTCTACTGGAAGCATCTTTAACAGACTCGCTTCTTCCAATATATCCCCCGGGTATATTCCAGCTGTTATTATTTTTCATTAACAAGAACTTTAATTGCCCGTCGTATCCAATCACAACTACGTCTATACTAAGATTAGGCAGGAAGTATTTATCTCCTTCCTCAAAAATTGCTTTCAAGTCCATATTACAAATTTAATAATTGTGACGTTTTGACACAATAAAAAATAATTATATATTTGTGGCGTATAGACACAATTAATTTAAAATGAGAAGAAATTGGAAAATTACCCTTTGGGTCTTAGGAGTTTTGTTAGCACTCTTAATTATTGGTTCAGCATTGACTTGGACTTATTTAAAATCAAGTTATTTAGATTTTGAGGATGGCTATAAAGAACAAACCTCGTTTACTGAGCTTAATCTAAATGGAGAAACTTTTCTCGATCGAAACAACAACGGCAAATTAGACATTTACGAAAACCCAAATGAACCGCTAGAAAAGAGGGTGTCAGATGTATTATCACAAATGACATTAGAGGAGAAGCTTCACTTACTAAAGGGTTCAGGTATATCTTCTGCTATGGGAAGTGACTACGTACCTACTGCAATACCAGGAGCTGTAGGAACAATCGTCCCAACACCAAGGTTAGGGTTACCAACTATTTATTTATCTGATGGTCCTGCAGGATTGAGAATAGAACCTAAACGGGATGGATATGATAGAACTTATTATGCAACGGCATTTCCTATTGGCACCCAGTTAGCCTCTTCTTGGAATACCGACCTAGTTTACGAAGTTGGTAAAGCTATGGGGGCAGAGGCTCGTTCTTACGGTGTCGATGTTATCTTAGGTCCTGGAGCTAATATTCACAGACATCCTTTCTGTGGTCGAAACTTTGAGTACTTTTCTGAGGACCCATATTTAACTGGCTTTATTGGATCATCGATAGTCAATGGAATAGAATCTTACGGAGTTGGAACTTCGCTCAAACACTTTGTAGCAAATAATCAGGAAACAAACAGAAACTACAATAATTCTATAGTATCAGAGCGTGCATTAAGAGAAATCTATTTGAAAGGCTTCGAATTAGTTGTTAAAAATTCTCAACCTTGGACAGTCATGTCTTCTTACAACAAGGTTAATGGGACTTATGTCGCTGAAAGTAAAGAATTGCTAACCGATATACTTAGAGATGAATGGCAATTTAAAGGTCTGGTTATGTCAGACTGGTTTGGTGGAAATGATGCGGTAGCAATGATTAATGCAGGTAATGATTTATTAGAACCAGGAACAAAACTTCAATGGGATGCCATAAAAGAAGGGGCAGAAAAAGGAACCTTAGCAGCTTCAGAAATTGATAAGTCAGTGGGCAGAATCCTTCGTTTAATTTTAGGTTCAAATAAAATGAAAAACTATAAGTATGATGAAAATCCTGATTTAGATAAGCACGCAGTGATCACCAGAAACTCAGCAAATGAGGGAATCATATTGCTTAAAAACAACAACGTCCTTCCTATCCAAGAAACAACTAATGTTGCCTTATTTGGTATCACGTCTTATGATTTTATATCTGGGGGATACGGTTCTGGCGATGTAAACGAAGCCTATAGTATTTCTCTCGAGGAAGGATTGAATAACGCAACAATTAAAGTAAACAATAGTGATAACGAAATAGGATTAAACCAAATTTCATCTGAGGTTTATCAAGAATTACCAGTGTTTAACATTGATGAAAAAGCAAAATCACTTTATGAATCACACAAGTCTCTCAACGAAGAACTTTTTGTAAAGCCAGAAGGGATTAATGCAATGTTTGATCCGTATAATCCACCAGAAATCGCCTATGATCATGAACAAATAAATATAATATCAAGGAATACAGATATTGGGATTATAACCATTGGCAGAAATAGTGGTGAAGGTGGGGACAGGGTTAAGATCAATGACTTTGAATTAAATAGTATTGAAAAAGAAACTATTAAAAATGTTGCATCTGCATATCACTCCCAAGATAAGAAAGTCATTGTAGTACTTAATATTGGTGGTGTTATTGAAACAGCATCATGGAAAGATGAAGTAGATGGGATTATTTTGGCATGGCAAGGAGGTCAAGAGGGAGGAAACTCGGTAGCTGATATAATTAGTGGTAGAGTTAATCCAAGCGGTAAATTACCAATGACTTTTCCTGTAAAAGTTTCAGATCATGCATCACATAAGAACTTCCCATTAGAAGGTGTGCCAATGAATATGTTAGATTTTTTCAAGAGTAAGGATGAAAGTAAGGATGAAATAAAAAATATAGACTACACCATTTATGAAGAGGATATCTATGTCGGCTATCGCCATTTTGACAAAGTAGGTATGGAGGTTTCATTTCCATTTGGATACGGTCTCTCCTACACCAATTTCGAATTTTCAAATCTCTCGATCTCGACAAACAATAATAGTATCAATCTTAATCTTGACATTCTAAATAGTGGTCAAGTTGAAGGAAAAGAAGTCGTGCAAGTTTATGTTTCAAAAGTTGACAGTAAGAAAGATCGCCCAATCAACGAATTAAAAACCTTTAAGAAAACATCCTTACTTACTCCCAATAGCATTGAAAATATAACACTTCAAATTAATCATGAAGACTTAAGATATTGGGATGAGGATTCAAATAGTTGGAAACTTGAAGAAGGAGAATACCAAATAAACATCGGCAACTCATCAAGAAACATTTTACTTTCT
>WTJP01000168.1 GCA_011526275.1 Candidatus Arcticimaribacter sp.
CAATACACTAGAGCAATTTCCTTGCAAGTGGGACAGCTTTCACCAGGGAATTATATTGTTCATCTTGAAACAAAAAAGCAATTGGAAACGCTTAAATTCATAAAGCGATGAAGCGACCCTATCTTTTATTATTAACGATACTGATCACTTTAGTAGGCTGTAAAGATCCCATTCCAGCTCCCGACGCAGCTATTTTAGTAGCTCCTGAGGATAATGTTAGCTGTTTGTATGTGCCTTTGAATACTTCCACAGCCAATGTTGTTTTTTCATGGCAGCAAGCGTTAAACACAGATGATTATTTGCTTAAAGTACGAAGTGAAGCAACCGGGATAGAGACCACAACCTCCACAGAAAATACTTCCCTGCGGCTGACGTTAGACCGTGGTCAGGTATATGGTTGGAAGGTGGTTAGTCGTTCTGAAGCAAGTGCCGAAGAAACAGAAAGCAACACCCGCTATTTCTTTTTAGAAGCACAGCAACAACTTGCTCATTTGCCTTTTCCTGCAAAATTAGTATTTCCGCAAGAAGAGGAAGTAGTTGAATTGAACAATGGAAATGTGGTGTTTAGTTGGGAAGGTGCAGACTTGGACGGTGATATTTCCTCCTATAATTTACTGCTTGGAAGCACTGAAACAAGCTTAGAAACAATTGCCAGTGGCTTGACCCAATCCAGTTATTCGCATGCGTTAGAAATAGGGAATCAATACTACTGGCAGGTGGAGACAATCGATAGGGAAGGTAATCGCTCTTCTTCCTTGATCTCCTATTTTCAAACGGCCCCTTAGAGACTATTTTCCGTTGAATTGGTTCATAGTATTTTGTGCTCCTTGTGTCGCAAACGAAAGAATCATTTCAGCTATTTTGGTAAAACGCTCTGGAAGTGCTTTCGCCTCATCACTTGTCCATTTTCCCAAAACAAAATCGACCGTATTAGCTCCTTTATCGGTAGAGTGAATCCCAAAACGCAAACGTGGATATTGGGTGGTGTTCAGTTGGGCTTGAATATCTTTGAGACCGTTGTGGCCCCCATCGCTTCCTTTTGTTTTCAAGCGAAGCGTTCCAAAAGGGAGATTTAAATCATCGGTAATGATCAAGATATTTTCGTGAGGAATATTTTCTTTGTTCGCCCAATACCGAACGGCTTTACCACTGTTGTTCATGTAGGTCGAAGGTTTGTGCAAAAGCAGTAGTCGACCTTTAAATTTAAGTTTGGTCATGGCGCCATAGCGTCCTTCTTCAAAGCTCAGTGCTTTGTCTTCAGCCATTGCATTGAGTGCGTCAAAGCCAATGTTGTGCCGTGTTTGATCGTATTCACTCCCAATGTTCCCTAAACCAACAATAAGATATTTTTTCAACGCTTTTGGGTTTGAATTTTTATGCTTGCTCCACCAAGGAAAAGACCATTTCATGTGTAAAAATAAAAAAAGCAGTTGGGGAAAACCACAACTGCTTTACAATGTATTAGGCGATGAAGATTATTCAGCCGCTTCTTCGCTTTCTTCACCTTCACCCTCAGCACCTGCGGTTTGAGCGTTTTTGATGGAAGCACGAGAAGTTTTCACTTGGCAAACCACTGTATTGTCTGGGTGAAGGAAACTAAATCCTTCTGCAGGCAATTGTGAAGTGTATAATTTATTCCCAAGTTCTAGTCCTGAAATATCAGCGGTGATAAAATCAGGTAAGTTCTTAGGTAATGCGCGTACTCTTAGCTTGCGCTTGTTCAAGATGAGTGTACCCCCGCTGTTGAGGACACCAGGAGCGGCACCTTCAACCACCACAGGAATGTTCATCGAAATTTCTTTTGCTTCGTTTAACTCGTAAAAGTCAACGTGCAAGATACGATCACTTACAGGGTGGAATTGAATGTCCTGAAGTACGGCATTGAACTCTCCGTCTTCTGTTTTAATCACCACAGTGTGGGCATTGGGTGTGTACACCAGTTTACTGAAATCAAGTTCTTTCGCTGCGAAGTGCATGGGCTCTTTCTCACCATACAAGACACAGGGAACCATTTCAGCATTACGTAAGGCCTTCGTTGACTTCTTGCCTACGCTTTCTCTTTTAGATCCGTTAATTGTAATAGATTTCATATGAATTAATTAATAAAATTTTCGTGTATAGATTGGTTAGAGTGTACGCTCTTCATGGTCGAACCAAAAAGTTCAGCACAGCTCAAAACCTTGATTTTGGGACTATCTTTTTTAGCTGGGATACTGTCGGTAATGATCAATTCTTCTAATTGAGAATTTTCTACACGTTCGTGCGCATCGCCCGAGAGGATACCGTGGGTACAAACCGCTCGAACCGATTTCGCTCCCCGCTCCATCATCAATTCTGCTGCTTTGGTTAGCGTACCAGCAGTATCGACCATGTCGTCGACCAGGATAACGTTTTTCCCTTGCACATCGCCAATGAGTTCCATGTGTGAAATTACATTCGCTTTTTGGCGTTGCTTATAACAAATAACCACATCGCTTTTCAAAAACTTAGAATAGGCATAAGCGCGTTTAGAGCCGCCCATGTCAGGTGAAGCGATGGTGAGATTATCGAGTTGTAAACTTTGGATGTATGGAACAAAAATGGTCGATGCAAAAAGATGATCTACAGGTTTCTCAAAAAATCCTTGAATTTGATCGGCGTGTAAGTCCATTGTGATGATGCGGGTTGCACCAGCCGTCTCGAGCAATTTAGCGATCATTTTAGCTCCTATGGGAACACGTGGTTTGTCCTTTCGGTCTTGGCGTGCCCATCCAAAATAAGGCATAACCGCAGTAATGTGTCTAGCTGAAGCGCGTTTTGCTGCGTCTAACATCAACAACATTTCCATGAGGTTGTCTGAACTTGGATGAGTAGAACCAATAATGAAAACACGTGAACCGCGTACCGATTCCTCGAAAGAAGGTTGAAATTCCCCGTCGCTATAGCGCGAGAAGGATACATTCCCCATGGGAATGCCAAAATTAGAAGCGATCCGTTGGGCTAGATCTTCGCTTTGTGTGCAGCTAAAAATTTTCGCTTGGGTCATTTTTTTCCTAACCTTTTTGTTTTCTTTCGTTTAAGGATTGCAAATGTAAAGATTTATTTTGCCCTAGTAAACTTAATTTCTTGTAAAATATAGGGAGTGAAAATTATTTGTTTATTTTTGTGCTCCATTTATGCCTCGGTGGCGGAACTGGTAGACGCGCTGGATTCAAAATCCAGTTCTTT
>WTJP01000114.1 GCA_011526275.1 Candidatus Arcticimaribacter sp.
CACAACACCCTCAAAAAGAAGAAGATTGGGTAAAAATATTTAAGCGTAAATTTAAGTTTACAGGCAAGGAAATCACCAAGGAATTTTTGATGGGAACTGGCTACTTAAAAGGGGCACACGAACCCGCATGCCCCATCTATAAAAAAATTGAAAAAGCGCAGCCAAAATGGCTGGAAGCTTAGTTTCCTTTTTGGTAGTCTTCCAAGAATTTGGCCAAGCCAATGTCGGTTAAAGGGTGCTTTAATAAGCCTTTGATGGAACTTAAAGGTCCCGTCATCACATCGGCACCAATTTTTGCACAGTCGATCACGTGCATGGTGTGTCGAACTGATGCCGCTAGGATTTGCGTTTCAAATTCGTAATTGTCATAAATCTCACGAATCTCCTCGATCAGGTTGAGTCCGTCGGTAGAAATATCGTCCAAACGCCCAATAAAGGGAGAAACATAGGTCGCTCCGGCTTTGGCCGCTAAAAGGGCTTGTCCTGCAGAGAAGACCAAAGTACAGTTGGTTTTAATGCCTTGGTTGGCAAAGTATTTTAAGGCCTTTACCCCATCTTCAATCATCGGGATTTTCACCACAATTTGCGGGTGTAAAGCCGCTAGGGCCTCCCCTTCTTTTACCATTCCTTCAAAATCGGTAGCGATTACTTCGGCAGAAACATCGCCTTCCACGGCCTCACAAATGGCGACATAGTGGTTGAGGATATTTTCTTGTCCGGTAATTCCCTCTTTGGCCATTAGGCTGGGGTTGGTGGTTACGCCGTCTAATACCCCAAGGGCTTCGGCTTCTTTGATTTGATCTAGGTTAGCGGTGTCGATAAAGAATTTCATGGCTGCTGTTTGCTTAAAATTACAAATTATAATGGTTCTTCAAGAGGCGTTCAAAGGCTTTCTGCGGCAAGATGCGCTTCAAGACCAAAGAGAGCTTCTGCATAAAGGGTCCCACGGCATAGTGGGGTTTAAACTGTTTTTGTTGTATCAGTTTGGCGATGGCCAAAGCAATTTCTTGGGGATCGTTCCCCTCGTCAACATGCTCGTCCATGGTAGCCAAACTCTCTTGGTAAAGGGCTTCGTAAGGCGAGCCTTTTTTATTGGGCTCATAATAGCGTCGAGAAGCGATATCGGTGGCATAATCGCCTGGAGCGAGCGTACACACTTCAATCCCGAACTGGGCGACTTCCATACGTAAGGCTTCGGTAATGACGTGCAAAGCCCCTTTTGAAGCGGAATATCCTCCGCGAAAAGGCAAGCCCATAGAGGCGCCAATGGATGTGATATTGATGATTTTTCCTTGTTTTGCACTGCGCATCAAGGGCAAGACCTGCTGCGTTACGGCTAGCGGACCGAAAAAGTTGGTGTCGAAATGCGCTCTTAAGGCGTCGAGATTGACTTCTTCTACTGGCCCGGTTATGCCCACCCCGGCATTGTTCACCAAAACGTCGATGCGCTGTGTTTGGCTTTGTAATTCGGCGAAAAACAAATCAACACTGGCCTGAGAACTAATGTCAAGCGTGAGTAGAGGATAAGGAAAATCGGGATAGTTTTGCGGACTTCTACTGGTGCCAAACACTTTGTAACCAAGGGTGTGCAAATGGCTGGCGATGGATTTTCCCAAACCCGAAGATGCACCGGTAACCAAAACTGTTTGTTGCATAAGAAGAAAAAAAGGGTAAGCGATCTATATCACACCGCTACGACCATCTACCCTTGCTGCGTTCCCGCCCTGGGGGAGTTCAATAGGAGCTGGTTGTATAGGACTTACCCCAGCGCAAATATACAACCCCTGCTTTTCCCCACAAATGATTTTCAATTCGAATTTTTCCCCTATTTTTAAATCAAATTATACGCGATGAAATGGATGTCCCTCCTCTTGAGCCTGCTGCTGCTAAAAAGCTGTGGCGGAGAAGAATCTCCCTTAAAAATTACGCTAAAACCTAACAGTAACACTTATGTGCAGGGCGACACCCTTAGCGTACAGCTTAAGCACAAGAAAAGCATACAGATTGACTCTACCCACTTCCAACTCAACGGAGAACCGATTGCCCTCCCCTATGTTATCAACAATAAAAAACTGGGCGATCATCGTTTAACCGCCACCCATTACCTCCAAGGGAAGACCGTGGAAAGCGAGCGCTCGATTCGCTTACTTAAAGCTGAAGCTCCCGCCCTGTGGACCTACACCATCATCAACGAATATCCCCACGATAGCGCCGCCTATACCCAAGGCCTAGAATTTGATGGGGAGATTTTATGGGAAAGTACCGGTTTACGCGGGAAATCGAGTGTACGGAAAGTGAACTATACTACCGGAGAACCCTTGGTTAATCAACCCTTAGACGACAGCTATTTTGGGGAAGGATTAACCCTGCTGGGCGATAAGGTCTATCAACTCACCTGGCAAGAGAATACCGGCTTTATTTACGACAAAAACAGCCTACAACTCCTCTCCTCCTTCAATTTCGACCAAAGCAAAGAAGGTTGGGGCTTGTGCAACGACGGAGAATACCTCTACAAATCCGACGGTTCGGCTAAAATTTGGCGCTTGGATCCCGAGACTGGGAAAGAACTCGACTATATTGAAGCAACCACCCACAAAACCATCTTGACCAAAATCAATGAACTGGAATGGGTGAACGGGAAAATCTACGCCAATACCTATCAATTTCAAAAAGAAGTGGCCGTGGTCATCAATCCGCAAAGTGGGGCGATTGAAAGTGTTATTGATTTTTCTGGCTTAAAAGAAAAAGTAGATCAAATTCCCAGCTTAAACGTCTTAAACGGAATCGCCTACCACCCCCAACGCAAGACCTTTTTTGTCACTGGGAAAAACTGGAGCAAACTCTTTGAAGTTCGCCTCCAACCCAAAGAATAAGCCGTATGAACAGTTTTGAACAAACTCAGCTGGTAGAAGCCCAGCATTTGGATGAACTCCAACACGTCAACAATGTACAGTATTTGCAGTGGGTGCAAGACATTGCCGGTGCGCACTGGCAAAAACTCATTGAAGGGAAAGAAGAAAGCTTTGGGCTTTGGGTGGTGCGTTCCCACCATATCGAATACAAACGC
The DNA here is from genome assembly GCA_011526275.1 of Candidatus Arcticimaribacter sp. GTDB lineage: Bacteria > Bacteroidota > Bacteroidia > Flavobacteriales > Flavobacteriaceae > Arcticimaribacter. The sequence continues at coordinate 3,068 of WTJP01000114.1, forward strand.
CAAGCGAAGTTAGGCGACCGCCTGCGGGTGGTGACCCATGTTGAAGTGACCGAAGGTTTTTTAAGCGAACGCCGGGTGCGCTTCTTTTTAGAAGAAAGCAACCAACTGGTGGCGCAATGCAGTACCCA
>WTJP01000146.1 GCA_011526275.1 Candidatus Arcticimaribacter sp.
CCATTGATAAAACAAAGGGGTATTTTCGCGGCTTGCAGTGCTCCTACCCAACGTTCGCGGTACTGCACCCGTTCCGCCATATAGCGAATGAGCAAGTGGAAGACATAGCGTCCGCCATTCCCCCCTACAAGGGTCCAAAAGTCATCCAATTCCGCTTCGGTGGGTTGGGTGTTCGGACCGAAAATATTCTTAAAATTCTTCCCTAGCTTGGCGCGATTAAACAGTCGGCCGACGATAAACCCTAACGGACTCATCAGTATTTTTTGCACCAACAAAGGGCGGTGTACTTCCGGGAAGAGTCCGCCGTTGAGTAAACAAAGTGACCTAATCTCCACCCCTGTTTCCCCTTTTTTTACACTTTCTTGAAAACGAGCCAATAACTCTTGTGCCACCGTATCGCCATAGTCGTGGCTGATGATATGTACCCGTTCAATTCCTTTTTCACGAAGCAAAGCCTCCAATAAATCGGCTTGATCGAGGATGCTGTAGGGGTAGTTGCGGGGTTTATCGGAAAAACCAAAGCCTAAGAAATCGGCGGCTAGTACATGATACTCCTGTACTAAATCTGGCCACATACGGTACCAATCCCAACTGGCGGTGGGAAAACCGTGGATGAGCAAAAGGGTTTCCCCGCTTCCGCTTTCGTTGACAAAAATTTGCTGCTGTTTGTACGTAAAATAGTGGCCTTCGGCCTTCCAATCGTTAAGGGTCATGCTCGAAGATAGCAGAAATAATTCAATCGCTACCTAGGCATACATCTTTAAACGCAACTCCTTGATTTTTGGGTCGGTCATATACTCGTCAAAAGTCAAATAGCGATCGATAACCCCATTGGGCGTCAATTCAATGATGCGGTTCCCCACCGTTTGTGCAAAGGCGTGGTCGTGCGTAGTGAGCAAGACGTTCCCCTTAAAGTTTTTTAAGGCATTATTAAAAGCGGTAATCGATTCTAAATCGAGGTGGTTGGTGGGTTCGTCTAACAACAATACATTGGAGCGGCTCATCATCATTTTGGAGAGCATACAACGCACTTTTTCTCCCCCTGAAAGGACGTTTGACTGTTTTAAGGCCTCTTCCCCACTAAAGATCATTTTCCCCAGGAAACCGCGAATAAATACTTCCTCGCGTTCTTCTTCGGTTTGGGCGTATTGACGCAGCCAGTCCACCAAGGACAAGTCGTTGTTAAAATAGTGGGCATTGTCCAACGGCAAATAGGCCTGGGTGGTGGTCACTCCCCACTGGTACTCCCCTGCTGCGGCTTGCTCTTCTCCGTTGACAATTTGATAAAAAGCGGTCACGGCGCGGGAATCTTTGGAGTAAATCACGGCCTTGTCTCCTTTGGCGAGATTGATGTTCACGTCTTGGAACAAGACTTCGTTTTCCAGCGTGGCTTTTAAGCCTTCTACATTTAAGATTTGATCGCCTGCCTCGCGTTCCTGCTCAAAAATAATGGCGGGATAACGTCGGCTAGAAGGTTTGATCTCTTCAATATTGAGTTTATCGATCATCTTTTTACGGGAAGTCGCCTGCTTGGACTTGGCCACGTTGGCAGAGAATCGCGCGATAAATTCCTGTAATTCTTTTTTCTTCTCTTCGGCTTTCTTGTTTTGCTGTGCGCGTTGGCGGGCGGCTAACTGACTCGATTCATACCAGAAGGTATAATTCCCCGAGAAATGACTGATTTTTCCAAAATCAATATCCGAGATATGGGTACAAACCGCATCCAAGAAGTGACGGTCGTGCGAAACGACGATTACCGTATTGTCGTAATTGGCGAGGAACTGCTCCAACCACATGATGGTTTCATAGTCCAAATCGTTGGTAGGCTCATCCATAATCAACACATCGGGAGAACCAAACAAGGCCTGGGCTAAAAGTACCCGTACTTTTTGTACCCCGTCGAGATCGGCCATGGCGGTGTAGTGTAAATCTTCAGGGATGCCCAAGTTCGACAGTAAAGCCGCGGCATCACTATCGGCATTCCAGCCGTTCATTTCTTCAAAAACAATTTGCAGCTCTCCTACACGCTCGCCGTCAGCATCGCTAAAGTCTTCTTTGGCGTAGATGGTATCCATCTCGGTTTTCACTTCATACAAGGGCTTATTTCCGCGTAGAACAGTATCCAAGACCAAGTGCTCGTCAAAAGCGTTGTGGTTTTGCTCTAAAACCGACATACGCTTCCCCGGCTCCAAATGCACCGAACCAGAATTGGCTTCCTGCTTGCCCGAAAGGATTTTTAAAAAGGTAGATTTTCCTGCACCATTGGCACCAATGATACCGTAGCAATTTCCTTTAGTAAAGGTGACATTGACTTCATCGAACAAAATCCGTTTCCCAAATTGAACGGAAAGGTTGGAGACTGATAGCATAACAACTGTTAATTAAGCCGCAAAAATACACAAATCAAAAGGGCTTTCCACACTTTTTATTAACTTCGTTTTAGGTCTAATTTCCCGCATGAAGAAAATCGTATTTCTCCTTTGTTGTTGTCTGTTTATTGGCTGTCAAGAAGAAGCTAAGCGTCCTACTTCGGCCTTTTTTGGAGGGCAAATCATCAACCCCTCTTCCGATTTTCTCTCCCTCTACAAATACGGGCAACGCATCGACTCCTTGCCCTTAGACGAAAACAACCGCTTTGCTCAACGTTACGATTCCCTGCAGTTTGGGCTGTTTAAAATGGAGCATCTACCCGAAAATCAAATGGTGCTCATCGAAGCGGGCGACTCCATTTGGTCGCGCGCCAACATGACCGACTTTAATGCCTCTCTCGTCTTTAGCGGACTAGGATCGGCAAAAAACAATTTCTTGATGGACACCTATTTGGCGATTGAAAATGAGATAGGCTACCTCTCGTCCAAATACGCGAGCAACAGTACAGTATTCAGCTCAATCATCGATTCGCTTTTATTGGAAAAAAGCCAAAGCTGGCGGAATTTTAGTCAGCAAAGCCAGCTCTCCCCTTTGGCGATGAAAGTGACCCAAGCGGCCTATATCTACCCTTATGCCAATCGTTTGGAACGCTATGCCCTCATCCGCGGAAAAGCAGCTGTCAAAGGAGACAGCCTTTATTTCAATTACAGAAAATTTCTAAATTTCGCCGAGCCAGACCTCGCCTTTTTCGAACCCTACATTACCTACTTGATGAGCTATTTAAGCCAAGAGGCACT
>WTJP01000014.1:0-1591 GCA_011526275.1 Candidatus Arcticimaribacter sp.
AAGTTTGAAGGCATGGAATTGGAATTTGTTGGGGCCCGCAAAGAATCGTACAGCGAAGAGAGCCGAAACCCCACCGTAGAAGCGGGGAGTTTACAAGACGACCAAAACCGTCGTGACTTTACGGTTAACGCCATGGCAGTGAGTCTCAACGAACACGACTTTGGTACTTTAGTCGATCCCTTTAACGGGCTAGACGATTTAAAACAAGGACTATTGCGCACGCCATTGGACCCTGTGGTGACCTATTCCGATGATCCTTTGCGCATGTTACGTGCAGTGCGCTTTGCCACCCAGTTGAACTTTGAAATTGAAGCAGCATCCCTGCAAGCCATTGCGCAAGAAAAGGCGCGTATGGAAATCATCACCCGAGAGCGGATTGTAGATGAACTGCACAAAATCATGCTGACCCCTCAACCTTCAAAAGGATTTTTACTTTTGGACGAAGTTGGCCTGCTGGAAGGCATCCTCCCTGAACTCACCGCCCTAAAAGGTATTGAAGAAGTCGAAGGGCAAACCCATAAAGACAATTTTTATCACACCCTTGAGGTGGTCGATAACATCTGCCAAACGACCGATAATTTGTGGTTGCGCTGGGCGGCTTTGTTGCACGACATCGGAAAAGCCCCCACCAAAAAATTCTCCAAAAAAGTGGGCTGGACCTTCCACGCCCACGAATTTGTAGGTGCTAAAATGGTGTACAAACTCTTCAAGCGACTAAAAATGCCGCTGAATGAGAAAATGAAATTCGTGCAAAAAATGGTTTTTATGAGCTCCCGCCCCATTGTCTTGGCGCAGGATATCGTGACCGACTCGGCCGTGCGGCGCTTGGTCTTTGATGCTGGAGATTATGTGGACGATTTACTCACCCTTTGTGAAGCCGATATTACCACCAAGAACCCCAAACGCTTTGCCCGCTACCACCAAAATTTTAAACTCGTACGCGAAAAGATTGTCGAGGTAGAAGAGCGTGATCGCGTGCGGAATTTCCAACCTCCCGTGAGTGGAGAATTGATTATGAAAACTTTTGGCTTAAAACCCTGCAAGGAAATCGGGATCATTAAGGAAAAAATAAAAGAAGCTATCTTAGAAGGGGAGATTCCCAACGAATTTGAAGCGGCAAGAATTTTGATGGAGAGAGAAGGAAAAGCCCTAGGGCTAAAGAAAATTGCAGATGAAGAATAGATTTCGCTTTTGGGTAGGCCTTTCGCTTGTTTTGGTCTATGGGGTCATCGCTGCTGGAGCGATCGTACGCATGACCGGTAGCGGCATGGGTTGCCCCGATTGGCCCAAGTGTTTTGGCTACCTCATTCCCCCCACCGAACGCAGTCAGCTGGACTGGAAACCGCAGCACGATTATCAAGCCGGAGAGGTGATCATCGTAGAAGAAGCCCTGCAAGTGGCCAAAGAAGATTTCCGCTCTAAGGATGAATTTCATGCCAGCAACTGGGAAGATTACACCAAACACGACTATGCCCTTTTTAATCCGCTTCACACCTGGATCGAGTTTTTGAATCGACTTCTTGGGGCACTGGGAGGTTTGGCGACACTCATTGTGGGGCTATTATCGTTTTGGCATTGGAAAGAAAACAAA
>WTJP01000014.1:1691-3150 GCA_011526275.1 Candidatus Arcticimaribacter sp.
TTGGGACTCATTGGCCTAGAAATACTCACGGGAATTGCCATGTATTATTTCGATTTCCCCTTTAGCAGTCAACCCCTACATTTACTCTTTGCTTCCCTGCTTTTTGGAGCACAGAGCTATTTATTATTTCATATCTTTCAACCCAAGCAACTCAACAAATGATCTATCGTTTCCGCATTATTCTCGATGCCCAAGAAGATATTTTCCGCGACCTCGAAATTGAGGCTAGCGCCAGTCTAGAAGATTTCCATTATGCCATTGCACAAGCCTTTGGTTTTGGTGGAAGTGAAATGGCCTCCTTTTACACCACCAATGAAAATTGGGAACAAGGCGAGGAATTGCCCTTGCTCGATATGGGCGAAGGCACCACCCCCATGGCTGGAAAAAGTTTGGATCAATTCTTCACTGCAGAGAATCATCACCTCATTTATGTCTATGATTTTCTTGCCCTTTGGACCTTCTTTGTGGAACTGATGGAAGTAGGCGAAAAACAGCCTACCATGCTCTACCCCAACTTGGTTTTCGCTCAAGGGGAAGTTCCAGAAGAAGCGCCAGAAAAAGCCTTTAGTACTGAAGAAGACGCACTAGACTTCGATGAGGACGACGAGGAAGAAGGGCTGCTCGATTACGACGACGCCGACTTCTATTAGGACGACTGTATGAGCTTGCTCATGTTCAAGTTCTCGTAGTGACGACGTACATAGTCAAAGGAAGCGTCCATCACTTCACCCACTTTTTTAAGCCCCAAAAAGGCATCGTCACTGGTGAACTTATGGATTTCCTTACACAAATTCTCTAAATAATCAGGTCGGGTTAAATTGTCTTGCTTCATGATGGTGACCAAGTTCTGCAAACGCACGCCAGAACTGATGATACGCCTTGCAACGATGGAGCGTTCCTCGATTTTGTATTGGTTTACAGAATCTAATGTCAGCTTGTTTTTTACCGTCTCCACCATGGGATAGTTTTCTTTAAAAAACTGCGGACGATAAACTTTAAACTTTCCTTCATAGCACTGTTGATCGAAATCAATGGCGCGAATTTTATAAATCACTTGATCAAAGTCATGGGTGGGAATGACCACATAATTATAGGCCCGCATATCACCCAAAAGGCGAATCATACAACGTTCATTGAATTTCACATATTCCTTGGCGATTTGCGCTTGCTGAGCCGGGGTACAGTCGCCTAAAAACTCTTGGATAAAGACATCGCCCGGTATTCCCGCTATATGCTCTTCAATCAGGGTGGTGTCGTTTACCAAAAAGTTCAGGTTATGGGGAGAAAGCATATGCTCAAACTCCAAGCCATAAACGCGAGAAGCATCGGTGCGCTTCACATAAAAATAGGTGAAGTTGTCGTTTAAGATATTCCGAATCTTGATGCGAAAAGGCTTGGAATTGCCAAAGGTGCAATAGTCAATCGCATCGACATTGAGGTAAGGAATGGACGACTCATT
>WTJP01000057.1 GCA_011526275.1 Candidatus Arcticimaribacter sp.
ATTTCACCCGATTGAAAGACAAGATTGTTTTTGTGGTGATTGTTTTTTGCTCCCCAAAGTACTGCAATGTGTTTTACCGGATTATTTCTAAAGGTATTTCCATCCAACAAAACATTAATGATACCTCGGGTTTTAATTAAAATTTGACTTTTTTCCTTTTTACCGCTTCGTTCAAACGTATTATTGACAAGCGTCAAATATCCCCCTATAGTCGATTCATCATACCCGCCTCGATAAAAGTGAAGTACATTTTGATCGATATCTTCAAAGGTAGAATTTGCAATACTGAACATCTCTGCATTGTAATCCCCCTTTTGGTCAGCGGCTAACACAAAACCATTTTTTGCATTTTTAAAGTGTGAATTGTTGATTTGAATAGAATCAGCAAAAGACCCCTTAGTCGCTAGAAGTAAATGGCCAAAATTTTCAATGCTACTATCGTCAATAAACAATTTATAAGCGGCCGACATGTTTTTTTCTAAAGGAGCAAAGGCCAAATGATTTTCACTTCCTTGAAGCTTTATCCCCGAGAGTTGCAAACGCCCATGAGGGTGCATCTGGAAAGCAGGGGTATTAGGCGCCCCATCGTATGCTATTACCACCTTTGAATTTGCAGCAGCTTTTAGGGTAATGGCTTTGTCGACAACCCAAGAGGTACGCAAACGATAAACTCCCTCTGATAACTCAATGATATCTCCAGAAACCACCTTCGCCAAAACCTTTTCTAACGCTCCTTCTTGCGGTCCAAGCTGATGTGTTGTTGGGATAATTTTTTCTCCTTCAGCATCAAACCACGAAGGACCATAGCTTGCGGTATCTATGGCATAGGTTTCTAGCGCATTATTCGAGACCATAGCGCCCACACGATTGTTTTCTGTTCTTGCTTGACCAAATAAATCACGGCTTATACGCTTAAAATCAAAGCCCTCATAAACATCATCCAAAAAAGAATTGCCTTCGGCCAATGGAATATACAACCATGGGTTGAGTTGCTTCATTTTAATCGGTTTATGTTCAAAAACCTTGTATTGGTCTGTGGTATCACCATTGTTCGAAATAATGTTGTGCTCAAATTGGATCCCGCTAATATCATCGTGGTTGACCAAAGCTTGAACATCGGCTTTAGTATTGTAAATAATATTATTCGCCAAAATTGTTCGAATGGGTGGTGCCGAGCGGATTTCGCTTTTGGGAAGCACCCCGCTGCTGGCAATGTTTTGTCCTACACCAATTTGAAATGGAGAACGGCAATCTACCCAAGTATTGTAGGCAACAACGGCATCAGTGACTTGCTTGTAGCGGTTCAATGATGATTTAGGAATCCCATTCATTACTGCAAGCGGACTTCTGAACTCTTCTCCCTTGATTTTATAAAAATAGTTGTTCGTGATCCAATGCCCAGTATTGATAACGCGAATCCCACCATAAAAATCCGAATCGTCGTCTCCAATAAATAAATTCCCATCTACAGTGGTATAATCGCTGTGACGCATGACAAGAGAACCTTCACATTTGTAAAAGATATTGTTGAGGAAACTATTGTAATTGGTTTTGTCGGAAATGATTTCCACCTCTCCGTTACAACGATCAAAAAAATTGTTTTTTACCATCACTTTCCCAGGCGTCATAGAAGTTTCGCTCCCGCCTAAGCGAAGGGTTTCTGCTCTTGGCCCTCCCTTGCGAGGTCTTGGCCCAAAATGATTGTTTTCAATTTTATGATAACTATTTGTGTGTTGATTTCCCTTGTGGTAAACCATCATCGTAGCTCCGTCATTCGACTTTCCAGCCAAGTAGTTGTGGTCGAATTGATTGTATTGCCCATAGAGTTCTACCCAACGGTCGTTTTCCCAACGATTTGGCTGCGTAAAACCATCTACAACAGTTTGGCTAACCCGAGAATGAAAAGCGGTACTGTCTTTTCCTATTTGAAAACGAATTACACCATTCTTAGGAGAATAGCCATTGCGAAAAAACAAGCCTTCAACGATTAAATATTCTCCTCCTAGATGCAAGTACGACTGTCCTTCAAGAAAAACTTTCCCCGCTGTTTCGGCACTTAAACGAATGGGATTTTCCGACGTACCGTGGCCATAAAAATTAATTTGAGCATCGGTCCATGTCCCGTTAGCGAGAACAAGGTGATCGCCTGCTTTTACAACAGCTATCGCTTTTTCAAGCTCTTCCATGTTTTTGACATAGACTTGGTTGGTTTTGTTTGATGGCGTACAAGCCACAATCAAAACACATACGAATAAGGATAAAAAACGAAGGTTCATATTTTCTTGTTTAGTTTTTAATTTATTATCGTCCTAACCAGCCCCCATCGACAGCTAACACACTGCCGTGAATATAATTCGCTGCTGCTGAGGCTAAAAAAACAGCAGTTCCTCCTAAATCTTCAGGCTTACCCCACCTTCCGGCAGGAATACGTTCAAGTAGAGCCAAATTCCTACCGGTATCATTTTTTAAGGCACGGGTATTGTCAGTATCGATATAACCCGGTGCAATGGCGTTGACATTTACGCCCTTCCCCGCCCATTCGTTGGAAAAAGCCTTTGTCATTTGTGCAATAGCACCTTTACTCGCCGCATAGCTTGGAACGTTTATACCTCCTTGAAAACTTAGCAGAGAGGCAATAAAAACGATCTTGCCCTCTTCACGTTCCACCATTTTTTTCCCCAATTCACGGCTTAGAATGAATTGAGCCGTTTGGTTTACTTCGATGACTTCATCCCATAAATCATCCTCATGTTCAACGGCTGCTGCACGTTTAATGGTTCCGGCATTATTGATTAGAATATCGATAACAGGATGTTCGGCATTTAATTTTTTGATAAAATCATACAGTGCTTTACGGTCTTTAAAATCGCATTGATAAGCATGAAATGTTCCTCCAATAGCCGCTATTTCTCTTGCTATTTCACTTCCAGCTAATTCCAATTGAGCACTCACCCCAATGACCTCTGCTCCCGCTTGGGCAAGCGCCAATGCCATTGCTTTACCAATACCGCGTCTGCAGCCGGTAACCAAAGCTTTTTTATTTTTTAAACTGAAAAGAGCAGCGCTTGCTGTCATAGATGTAGCTGATCTAGAATTTGAATCAATGTACCAAATAAAAATTGGTTAACCAATTTAAACCACATTTT
>WTJP01000071.1:0-4970 GCA_011526275.1 Candidatus Arcticimaribacter sp.
ACTTCTACTTCGGGGTAGTCTTTTTCCATGGCTTGTACGGTTTCTCTCCATAAACGAGAGCTTTCCAAAACATTGGCTTTGTCTACACAGCACAATTTTTTGCTTCGGGTCATGGCCAATTCAAAGCCTTTTTTAGCCAAGCGTTGAATTTCTTCACGATGATAGGTACAGGTATCAAATGCGGTATTTCCGTCATTTAGTCGTCCACGTTCTCCAAAGTAAATCCCTCCGGTCAGTTCGCGTAAAAACACCAAGTCGGTGCCTTCTATACGCTCTTGTTTTAGCGGAGATTTGTCTAATAGCGATGGAAAGGTAAAGGTGGGACGTACATTGGCAAATAGGCCTAATTTTTTACGCATGCGCAATAGACCTTGTTCTGGACGTACTTTGGCCGATGGATCGTTGTCAAAACGCGGCAAACCAATGGCACCAAATAGAACAGCGTCGGCTGCTTCACAAATGGCATGGGTTTCATCGGGGTAGGGGTCACCTACCGCATCTATGGCCGCGGCTCCAGTAAGGGCAGGAGTCCAACTGATCTCATGACCAAATTTTTCGGCAATGGCATTACTTACTTTTACGGCTTGATCAATGATTTCGGGTCCAATGCCGTCTCCGGCCAAAAGGGCAATGTTTAGTTTCATATTTAAAGTACTATACTGTTTAACATTTTTTCGGTGGCTTTGATGGCCGAGACCGTTTGGTCGGAATCCAAACCACGGGTTACAAATTCTTTTCCTTCATTCAACCAGGTAATGCTGGTTTCACACAAGGCGTCGGAATGACTCCCAGGAGGAATATGCACCGCATAGTCGATGAGTTGCGGCAGTTGTTTTTTCTTCTTTTTATAAATCTTACGAATCGCATTTAAAAAAGCGTCATACTGTCCATCTCCCGAGGCGTTCTCTTCTAGGGTTTCCCCATCGATTTCAACGGCCACGGTAGTAGAGGGCTGTAAGCCTTTTGAATGGGTCAAAACATAAGATTTAACCACCACATGCTGTTGTTCAGTATTGCTGTCCAATACATCAGAAATGATGTAGGGCAAATCGTGGGTGGTCACTTTTTGTTTTTTATCGCCCAATTCGATGATGCGTTGGGTGACCTTTTTTAAGTCGGCGTCGTTTAGCGTAAGACCCAACTCTTGTAAGTTTTTTACAATATTGGCTTTACCCGAAGTTTTCCCTAATGCATAAGAGCGTTTACGCCCAAAGCGCTCGGGTAAAAGATCGTTAAAATAGAGGTTCTTTTTTGAATCCCCATCGGCGTGTATCCCGGCCGTTTGGGTAAAGACATTTGCCCCTACTATGGGTTTATTTGCGGGTATACGGAATCCGGTAAAAGTGGAAACCAATTGGCTTACTTTATAGAGCGATTTCTCTTTAATATTGGTACTGGCTTCCGGTAGAAAGTCGTTGATTACTGCAACAACCGAGGCTAGCGGAGCGTTCCCAGCGCGTTCTCCCATACCGTTCACCGTTAGGTGCAAACCGTGTATTCCGGCTTTAACGGCTTCCATGGCATTGCCTACTCCTAAATCGTAGTCATTGTGTCCGTGAAAATCGAAATGTAACTTTGGGTAACGCCCAATAATCTTATGCAGATAATCGAAGGTTTCCGATGGAGTAAGCACCCCCAAAGTATCGGGAAGTAAAACCCGTTTGATGGGTTGCGTCGCAAGAAAATCCAAGAAGGCATAGACATAGTCTGGAGAGTTACGCATTCCGTTACTCCAGTCTTCAAGATAAACATTGGTGGCGATCCCGTTCTCTTGGGCAAGTGCAATGGTAGCTTGAATATGCCCAAAATGTTCCTCTTGGGTTTGTTTCAATTGATAGGTGAGGTGATTAAGCGAACCTTTGGTCAAAAGGTTTTGTACTTGAGCACCCGCTTCTTTCATCCATTCGATGGAAACCCCTTTATCGACAAAAGTGAGGATTTCAACCTTTTCGAGGTAGTTCTTTTCCTTGGCCCAATCGGTAATGCGTTTTACGGCATCGAATTCCCCTTGGGAAACACGTGCAGAGGCAATTTCAATACGATCGACCTGCAGTTCTTCCAGTAAGAGTTGCGCTAGGGTAAGCTTTTCTGTCGCAGAAAAGGAAACCCCAGAGGTTTGTTCACCATCCCGCAGGGTGGTGTCCATGATTTCAATCTTACGTGCTTGGGCTGCGCTCAAAATATAGCGTTAAAGCGGAGTGTTGGCCGCAAAGTCGCGGATGTCCTCCTTGATGTTGAGCAAATAATCGATATCGTCGAAACCGTTGGTCATATTGCCTTTTTTGTAGGCGTTAATATCAAACGATTCGCTCTTACCATTGCTTAAGCTGATGGTTTGCGCAGGTAAATCAACTACGAGTTCAGTTGCAGGATCGGCTTCGATGGCTGCGAATATTTCTGCTAAAAACTCGGGAGAAACCTGTACAGGCAATACCCCAATATTTAAGCAGTTGTTCTTAAAAATATCGGCAAAGAAACTGGAAACCACACAGCGGAAACCATAATCATAGACCGCCCAGGCAGCGTGTTCACGTGAGGAACCAGAACCGAAGTTCTTGCCGCCAACGAGGATTTTCCCGCTGTATTTTGGGTTGTTTAAGACAAAATCCTCCTTGGGAGTATTGTCTTGATTGAACCGCCAGTCGCGGAAGAGATTATCGCCAAATCCTTTTCGCTCGGTCGCTTTTAAGAAACGAGCAGGGATAATTTGATCGGTGTCAACATTTTCAATAGGGAGGGGCACGGCTGTACTGGTGAGTACATTAAATTTATCGTAAGCCATAATTTAGAGTAAGGTTCGTGGATCGGTTACTTTTCCGGTGACAGCAGCTGCAGCTGCAACAATTGGACTTGCTAAGAGGGTACGTGACCCTGGACCTTGGCGTCCTTCAAAATTGCGGTTAGAAGTACTTACAGCATATTTCCCGGCTGGGATTTTATCGTCGTTCATCGCCAAGCATGCCGAGCAGCCTGGTTCACGCAGTTCAAAGCCCGCTTCGTGTAGCTGATCTAAAATGCCTTCTTCTTTAATGGCATTGAGTACTTTATGCGAACCGGGTACTAACCAAGCCGTAACATTGTCGGCCTTTTTTCGCCCTTTGATGATTTCAGCAAAAGCGCGGAAATCTTCAATACGTCCGTTCGTACAACTTCCTAGGAAGACAAAGTCAATTGGTTTTCCAATCATATCGTCTCCTTCATTATAGCCCATATAGGCCAAAGATTTCTTATACGTCGCTTCTCCGCCTTCTACCGCTTCAGCCGATGGAATCCCGTTGGTGATACCCATTCCCATCCCGGGGTTGGTACCATACGTAATCATCGGTTCAATTTCGCTGGCGTCGAAGTGGAATTCTTTATCGAATTGCGCTCCTTCGTCGGTAGAGAGGGTTTCCCAATAGGCCATGGCTTTGTCCCAAGCAGCGCCTGTGGGGGTAAATTCTCTTCCTTGAATATAGTCAAAGGTTTTTTGGTCGGGTGCGATCATTCCACCACGTGCACCCATCTCGATGGATAGGTTACAAACGGTCATACGTCCTTCCATGCTCATAGCGGTGAAAACGTCTCCAGCATATTCTACAAAATAACCCGTTGCTCCAGAGGTGGTCAAACGTGAGATAATGTACAAAGCCACATCTTTAGGAGTAACGCCTTTCCCGAGTTCTCCGTTGATGTTAATGCGCATGCTTTTCGGCTTGGGCTGCATGATACATTGGGTCGAAAGCACCATTTCTACTTCCGAGGTTCCAATACCAAAGGCAATAGCGCCAAAGGCACCGTGGGTAGAGGTGTGTGAATCTCCACAAACGATGGTTGCTCCAGGTTGCGTAATTCCGTATTCTGGCCCAACCACGTGAACAATTCCATTTTTTTCATGCCCAAGTCCCCAATAGGAGATACCGTGTGCAGTTGCATTTTCTTCCAAAGCCTTCAATTGATTAGCTGAAAGCGGATCTTCTACAGGAAGGTGTTGATTAATGGTAGGGGTGTTGTGATCGGCAGTGGCAAAGGTGCGCTCGGGATATAAAACCGGGATATTGCGGTTTTTTAAGCCTAAAAAGGCGACCGGACTGGTCACCTCATGCACCATGTGGCGGTCGATGAATAAAATATCGGGTCCATCTTCTACTTGTTGTACTACATGGGAATCCCAAACTTTATCAAAAAGTGTTTTCTTCATGGGTGAAGGAATAAAAAGGTTTAAATATTGGCAGCTTCAACGATTTTTGGAATATCGTCGTCGTTAATTTCTTTCTGTAAATCGGCGAGTTTTAAAAACTCCTGGTACACTTTATCCAACTGTAGTTTGTCTAATTCAAAACCTACATTTTTGGCGCGGTAGGCTAGGGCAGCTCTTCCACTACGTGCCGTTAAAACAATGGCCGATTCGGTTACGCCCACATCGTGTGGATCGATAATTTCATAGGTTTCACGGTTTTTAATCACCCCGTCTTGGTGAATACCTGAACTGTGGGCAAACGCATTAGCTCCCACAATGGCTTTGTTGGGTTGAACCATCATTCCCATACTTTCTGAAACCAAACGGCTGGTATCGTAAAGCAATTTTGAATTGATGTTGGTATCTAAGTCTAGGGTGGGGTGTTGACGCATGATCATGACCACTTCCTCCAAGGAAGTGTTCCCAGCACGCTCACCAATTCCGTTAATGGTACACTCAATTTGGCGTGCCCCATTGATTACTCCAGCAATAGAATTGGCGGTGGCCAACCCTAGGTCATTGTGGCAGTGGCAAGAGAGAGTAGCATGCTCAATCCCTTTGACGTTTTCTTTGAGGTATTTTATTTTCGCTCCGTATTCTTCGGGTAGGCAATACCCAGTGGTGTCGGGTATATTGAGCACAGTAGCTCCTGCAGCAACCACAGCTTCGCAAACACGAGCAAGGAATTCATTTTCGGTACGTCCGGCATCCTCAGCATAAAATTCTACATCTTCAACAAATGATTTGGCAT
>WTJP01000071.1:5070-8107 GCA_011526275.1 Candidatus Arcticimaribacter sp.
CCAGGGCTTGAAATAGGAAAACCAGCCTCAATAATATCAACGCCTAGTTCATCGAGACGCTCTGCAATAATTAGCTTATTTTTGGTGTCAAGCTTACAGCCTGGTACCTGCTCTCCGTCGCGTAATGTGGTGTCGAATATCTCGACCTTGTCTTTTCCCATGGAAACCCTTATAAATCGTAAAACGAAATTACTATTTATTGGGAAATCTGCCTTATTTTTACTTAAATTTTATTACGATTCCCAAGCCCTATATTGATTTTGTAATAAATTATAAAACAGTGAATTAAACTTAAATATTCCCCTATGACGAAAGAGCACAAAGAAAATTTGTTCATTCTCATTAAATCCATGTCGAAATCAGAGAAGCGACAATTCAAATTATACGCGGGGAGGGTAGAGGCCAATCAGAATGCAAAATTTCTACATCTATTCAATCTTTTAGACCGTGCAACAGTTTACAATGAGGCTGAAATCTTAAAGAAAAAATTCGTCACGAAACAGCAGCTTTCCAACCTTAAGGCGCATTTGTATCGGCAAATTCTCATTAGCCTTCGCATGACTCCCGCCATTCAAAATGAGCGCATGCAAATTCGCGAACAATTGGATTTTGCCACTGTGCTCTACCAGAAGGGCTTGTATAAGCAAAGTTTAAAGCTACTGGAAAAAGCCAAAGGCATAGCCAACCGTTATGAGGAAAAATACGCCGCTTTTGAAATTGTAGAATTGGAGAAGGTCATCGAGTCGCAATACATTACCCGCAGTATGAGTAACCGTACAGAAGCTTTGATCAACGATGCTTCTCATTTGGCTGCTGAAAATCAGTTGTGCAGCGACCTTTCGAACCTTTCCTTACAGCTCTATGAACGGCTCATTAAAGCGGGCTATGCCAAAAGCGATGAAGAGTTTCGCGAGGTGACCAAGTTCTTCTTCGAGCGTTTACCCAATGTAGAATACGAGCAAATGGGCTTCCGCGAGCGTATGTGGTTTTGCAAAGCGCATGTGTGGTATGGTCTAATTACCCAAGACTTCTTGGCCAGTTTTAAGTTTGCTACCCGCTGGGTTGAACTCTTTGAGCAATACCCCAGAATGATTCCCTCTCACCCCGTTTTTTACCTCAAAGCAAATAACTTTTTGTTGGAAGCTTTGGCCTTGTTAAAATACCCCAGCCGTTTCAAGCGGGTATTGAACAAAATGCAAGCCATGATCGATTCTACGACCTTTCCAAAAAACGATAATATATTGGCGTTAAGCTTTTTGTATTCCTACACCAACCAACTCAATTTGTATTTTATGGAGGGGAGATTTCGCGAAGGTTTGGTCATCATACCCGAGATTCTAGAGCAAATCGAGCGCTATAAAAATCAAATCGATGCTCACCACATCATGTTGATGTATTACAAAATCGCTTGCCTGTATTTTGGGGCAGACGAGCACCACAAAGCCATCATCTACTTACAGCGTATTATCGAAAATAAAGACTTAAAGATGCGCGAAGATTTGCTTTGCTTTGCTCGGGTGCTAAGTCTCTTTGCGCGTTATGAGGCAGGACACGATTACGACTTAGACAAGCACATTCGCGATACCTATAAGTTCTTGTTGAAAATGGACGATTTACATGAGGTACAAAAATCGATGATTTCCTTTATCCGTCGTTTAGGGAACATCTATCCCCACGAGTTGAAAGAAGAATTCAAGGCGTTGCACAAGGAGTTAAAACAATATGAAGAAGACCCCTATGAACGACGAGCATTTTTGTATTTAGATGTACTCTCTTGGCTGGAAAGTCGTATTGAGAACCGTCCTATAGAACAAATCATTCAGGCGAAAGCGAAGCAGTATCGTCAACACAGGCCAACCATGGAGCCAATGTAGGCGGGGGAGCTACAAAGGTCATTTTCTCTTTTTTAACCGGATGCTCAAAGGTGATACTTCGGGCGTGTAAATGGATGCTTCCATCGGGATTAGAACGTGCTGCACCATACTTTAGGTCTCCTTTAATACAAAGCCCAATGGCATTGAGTTGCGCGCGAATTTGGTGGTGACGTCCACTATGTAAATCGATTTCTAAAAGACTGTAACGTTGCAGGGTTTTGATGCATTGAAAGCTAAGCCGTGCCAATTTGCTGTTGGGCACCTCATTTTTATGTGCAAACGATTTATTCAATTTGGGTTTGCGCAGCATCCAATGTTCCAATTCTCCCTGTTGGGGAGCTTTAGTTCCCTCTACCACCGCCCAATAGACCTTTTTTGTACTGCGCGCTTTGAATTGCTCGTTTAACCGACTCAATGCTTTCGAGGTACGTGCAAAAACCAAGACGCCACTGGTGGGGCGATCGAGTCGGTGGACCACACCTAGAAATACTTCCCCGGGCTTGTTGTATTTTTTCTTAAGATATGCTTTAGCAAGATCGACCAAGGGAATGTCTCCCGTTTTATCGCCTTGTACTAATAGTCCAGCAGCTTTGTTTACCACCAAAAGATGGTTGTCCTCATAAAGAATAGCCTGTGGAGAAAGTGCTTTAATACTGCTCTTTTTCGTTGGGGAAATCCCCAGATTTTACGTCAGAAGTATAATGGGAAACCGCCTCGGTAATGGTGGTGTGCAAGTCGGCATAACGGCGCAAGAATCGCGGACTAAATTCTTTGCTCATGCCCAGCATATCGTGCAAGACCAAAACTTGTCCGTCCACAGCATTCCCGGCACCTATACCAATTACTGGAATAGAGATAGACTCTGCCACGCGTTGCGCGAGTTTGGCGGGTATTTTTTCTAAAACCAGACCAAAGCAGCCCAATTCTTCCAGCATTTTTGCGTCGCTTAAAAGTTGTTCCGCTTCTGCTTCTTCTTTGGCACGCACAGTGTAGGTACCAAACTTATAGATGGACTGGGGGGTAAGTCCCAAATGTCCCATCACTGGAATCCCCGCTTGGAGAATACGTTCGATGGATTGTTTTTCCTGTTCCCCACCTTCGAGTTTCACCGCATGCGCCCCAGATTCTTTCATGATTTTTATGGCAGAACGCAAAGCCTCTTT
>WTJP01000071.1:8207-10294 GCA_011526275.1 Candidatus Arcticimaribacter sp.
CTCATTGACTATAGCTAGGAAAACTAATTAAAGTCTAACATGAGTAAAATAATTGGAATCGATTTAGGAACTACCAACTCTTGTGTCTCGGTAATGGAAGGAAACGAGCCTGTGGTGATTCCCAATGCTGAAGGAAAGCGAACTACCCCCTCAGTCATTGCCTTTGTAGAAGGAGGAGAAATCAAAGTAGGGGATCCTGCCAAACGTCAGGCAGTGACCAACCCAACGAAAACCATCGCTTCGGTAAAGCGCTTTATGGGGAACAAATATTCAGAGTCCTCTAAAGAAGCTTCTACTGTTGCTTATAAAGTAGTCAAAGGGGATAACGATACGCCCCGTGTTGATATCGACGGACGTTTATACACGCCCCAAGAACTATCGGCCATGACTTTACAGAAAATGAAGAAAACGGCAGAGGACTACCTCGGTCAAGACGTAAGCGAAGCGGTGATTACCGTACCTGCTTACTTTAACGATGCGCAGCGTCAAGCCACCAAAGAGGCCGGGGAAATTGCCGGACTTAAAGTGCAACGTATCATCAACGAACCCACTGCAGCGGCTTTGGCCTATGGTTTAGACAAAGGCGGTGCCGATCGTAAAATTGCCGTATATGACCTTGGAGGAGGAACTTTCGATATCTCTATCCTCGAATTGGGTGACGGGGTTTTCGAAGTACTTTCGACCAACGGAGATACCCACCTTGGGGGAGACGACTTCGACCAAGTTCTCATCGACTGGTTAGCCGATCAATTCAAAGAAGCCGAAGGAATGGACTTGCGCCAGGACCCTATGGCTTTGCAACGCTTAAAAGAAGCAGCTGAAAAAGCCAAGATTGAATTGTCGTCTTCTACACAAACCGAAATCAACTTACCTTATGTTACCGCTACGGCTTCTGGGCCTAAGCACTTGGTAACCACTTTGACCCGCTCAAAGTTTGAGCAGTTGTCAAACGAGTTGGTACGTCGTTCCATGAGCCCAGTAAAAAAGGCCTTAGACGATGCAGGTTTATCCACTTCAGAAATTGATGAAATCATCTTGGTGGGAGGATCAACACGTATTCCAATCATTCAAGAAGAAGTTGAAAAATTCTTTGGGAAGAAACCTTCAAAAGGAGTAAACCCCGACGAGGTAGTAGCCATTGGAGCAGCTATTCAAGGAGGTGTTTTAACGGGAGACGTGAAAGACGTTTTACTCTTAGACGTTACCCCACTTTCTTTAGGAATCGAAACCATGGGAAGCGTAATGACCAAATTAATCGAGGCCAATACCACCATCCCAACCAAAAAGTCGCAGGTGTTTTCAACGGCTGCCGACAATCAACCTTCGGTAGAGATTCACGTATTGCAAGGTGAGCGCTCTATGGCGGCCGACAATAAGACCATTGGACGTTTCCACCTCGACGGTATTCCACCTGCACCACGCGGTACACCTCAAATTGAAGTGACCTTCGATATCGATGCCAATGGTATCATCAAAGTAACTGCGGCAGACAAAGCCACGGGGAAGACCCAAGATATCCGTATCGAAGCCTCTTCTGGTTTAACCGAAGAAGAAATCGAGAAAATGAAACAAGAGGCCGAGGCCAATGCTGAAGCCGATAAAAAAGCCAAGGAACAAGTCGATAAACTCAACTCGGCCGACCAAATGATTTTCCAAACCGAAAGTCAGTTGAAAGAGTTTGGGGACAAGCTTTCCGACGACAAGAAGAAGCCTATCGAAGACGCTTTAGAAGAGTTGAAGAAAGCCTATGAGACCAAAGACTTGGCGGTCATCGAACCCGCTTTAGACAAAATCAATGAAGCATGGAAAAGCGCTTCTGAAGAAATGTATAAAGCTCAGGCTGAAGGCCAAGCCCAAGGTGCTCCCGACCCAACCGCTGGAGCTGCTGGTGGTGACGCCCAAGCTGGGGGAGACGATGTTCAAGACGTTGACTTCGAAGAAGTGAAATAGAAAAATTCACGCACTAGATTGAAAAGCACATCCCTTGGGTTGTGCTTTTTTTTTGCTCACTTTATCAACCCTGCGACACTTCGACACTTCGACCGCCTCGAGAGCCTCGCCGAACGAAGCTCAGTGTCCATGAGGTC
>WTJP01000071.1:10394-12693 GCA_011526275.1 Candidatus Arcticimaribacter sp.
ATGCAAAACACACTTTACCATTCTTGTGGGTTTGCTTACATTTGACAAAAAAAGAATGAACAACGAAGAGAAGCTGGCCCTGTTGAATGCCTCTACCAACGATTATTTACTCAAAACCTTGGAGATTAGTTTCACCGAACTAGGCGATGACTATTTGGTAGCCAAGATGCCGGTCAATGAACGGGTTTATCAACCCGACCGCGTTTTACACGGGGGAGCTACTTTTGCCTTGGCCGAGACGGTAGGGAGTGTAGCTTCGTATATTTTTTCTAAAACCGACGATCAAATTGTACGCGGTATCGAGATGTCAGGGAACCACCTGCGGTCGGTGAGTAGCGGTTATGTTTTCGCCCGTGCCGAAAGCATCCACAAGGGACGAACCACCCAAATCTGGCAGATTCGCATTACCGACGAGGAGGATAAAATGGTCTCCTTGATTAAACTGACCACCATTACCCTGCCCAAAAAATAAATGAGCGCAAGGATAGCATCTCTTATTGCCAACGATTCTCCTTTTGTGCTCTACCGTTTACCCGGTGAGGAAACCGTACAATGCTTGTATCAAAAGGATAAAACGGTTCATACCACCACCGACTTTTCGGAGGCTGGTTTTGTCTTTGCCCCCTTTGTTGCTAAGCCAGAAAAGTTGTACCTCCCCAATACCCATCGTTTTTCTTTTATTCCTGAAAAAAAGGCATCGAATGGAAGGACAGCTATTGCTTTGCCTTTAACACAAAAGGAAAACTTTATAAATCAAGTGGAAGCGGCTGTGGAGGCACTAGAAAGGCAGTCAATGGAGAAAGTAGTGCTTTCCAATGCCTTCCGTTTGCCCTATACTGGCGATGCTTTAGCGGTTTTTGAACGCTTGTTGGAACAATACCCACGGGCCTTTGTTTACTATTGGTCGCATCCGGAAACCGGCAGTTGGTTGGGGGCTACCCCCGAGCGTTTTTTACAACTGGAGCAACAACAGCTTTCCACCATGGCGTTGGCGGGCACTTTGGCCGCCACCCAAACCGAGTGGTCCCCCAAAGAAATCCACGAGCAACAACTGGTGGTCGATGCGATTGTGGCGGGATTGAGCCGTCACCTTTCCCCCGATCAAATTCGAGTAGGGGAGCGCCAAACCGTTCAGGCGGGTAAACTACGCCATTTATGTACCCACATCAGCGCCGATGTGCAGGAGCTTGCTATGGCCGCTTTGGTCGAAGAACTGCACCCCACACCCGCGGTTGGTGGTTTGCCCAAGGTCGCAGCGGTGGATTATATTTTAAAACAGGAAGGCTATGACCGCAGTTACTATACCGGCTATTTAGGACCATTTGCTGCGGGTGAACAAGCAAATTTATTTGTCAATTTACGCTGTGCACAGTTCTTGCCCGATGCCGTTCAATTGTACACCGGAGCGGGGATTACCGCTGGCAGTGTTCCCGCCCGCGAATGGGAGGAAATTTGCCGCAAGGCCACCACCTTTTTATCGGTACTATAATTTTCCTTAAAATGGAAGCGGTTGCCCCAGCGTTTTGTATTTTTGTGGCGCTATGATGAAATTGAACGAGAACAAGGCAGCACCAACCTATTCTTCTATCCCGTTGGCGCAAACCATGGTTCAATTTTGCCGCTTAAAAAACCTCCAACACATTGTTATTTCTCCGGGTTCGCGTAATGCACCTTTGACCAAAGGGTTTACCAGTGATCCCTATTTTAAGACCTACAGCATCGTCGATGAACGCGCTGCAGCCTTTTTCGCTTTGGGCATCGCCCAACAGCTCAAACAACCGGTTGCGGTGGTGTGTACTTCAGGTTCCGCCCTGTTGAATTATTACCCTGCGGTAGCCGAAGCCTATTATAGCGATATCCCTTTGGTGGTACTTTCTGCCGACCGTATGCCGCACCGCATTGACATTGGCGACGGACAAACCATTCGGCAAACCCAGGTCTTTGAACCTCATGTGGAAGATGCGGGCTATTTAACCCCCGATGTTTCCCATGCTACGGCCACTCTACTGGCGCATCCCACGCAAAACGTATTGAAAAAAGGGGCGAGTGCTGTTGAGGTGGAAGCTCGGCAAAAAGAAATTCAAGCCGAGAACGAGCAGGCCATCAATCGGGTATTGAACACGGCCATTGCCAAAAACGGTCCGGTGCATTTAAATCTCCCTTTTGAGGAACCGCTCTACGATACCACCAGCCATACTATTGCCTTAAGCCACAATAGCCCAGCCGAAGCTACAGTACAAGTTGACGATTTTAGCGCATTTAGCCAACGCTGGCACAGCAGCAAAAAGAAAATGCTCTT
>WTJP01000024.1 GCA_011526275.1 Candidatus Arcticimaribacter sp.
CCTTCTACATTATCGGTAACAAAAACTTGATTTTGGTAGAGTTGAATTTTGTCTTTCTGCAAATTCAAGTCGTTATTCAATTTCGGGAAATACAGAATTCCTGTGAGATTGAATGGGTAATCCACGTTGAGGTGGATGTTGAATAAAGGCTCCTCAAACTGCATAGGATACAGTTCACGGTAAAAGCTGCTGTAATCTTCATCTTTCAGCTCGGTGGGTTGTTTGGTCCAGGCCGGTGAAGGATTATTGATGATGTTGTCCACGGTCACTTTCTCTGGTGTAGCGCCTTCTTCGGCATCTTCTGGAAGCGGTAATGTCTCCTCTTTGGTGCCAAACTTGATGGGGATGGGCATGAACTTGTTGTACTTGTTCAATAGCTCCTTGATGCGGTTTTCCTCCAAAAACTCCTTAGAGTCTTCGTCGATATGCAAAATGATCTCTGTTCCGCGGTCTGTTTTATCGTGTGCCTCTAGGGTATATTCTGGCGAACCGTCGCAGCTCCAGTGAGCAGCTGCTTCGTCTTTAAACGATTTGGTGATGATTTCTACCTTCTCTGCCACCATAAAAGCAGAATAAAAACCAAGACCAAAATGTCCAATAATACCGCTGTCGGCTGCGCTGTCTTTGTATTGCTCTAGGAATTCCTCGGCACCTGAAAACGCCACTTGGTTGATGTATTTTTCAACCTCCTCAGCCGTCATCCCAATTCCTTGGTCGATTATATGTAGGGTTTTTTCTTCGGCATTTACCTTGATTTCGATCATCGGATCTCCAATGTCTCCCTGCGCTTCCCCAAGATTGCTGAGGTGCTTTAGTTTTAGCGTAGCGTCGGTTGCATTGGAAATTAATTCGCGAAGAAAAATTTCATGATCACTATACAAGAACTTTTTAATGAGTGGAAAAATGTTTTCGACTGAAACATTGATTTTACCTGATGACATAATAAATTAAATTTTTGTTTAAACCCTTGGCAAAAATGACTCCAAACCCGTTGCGCTGACAAATTGACATCGTTTTATTTTTTCACCATAATGTTTAATAGATTTCATTAAAAAATAAACGTTTGCTATCTTTGCAGCGAATCAAAGAAGAAGATAATGGCGGCAAAAAAAGAAGAAGCAAACAAAGATATTTTATCATGCTATATGCAGCACGCATTAGAGCACGAAAGCTTTCCCTCCTCAGTCTATAAATTCTGTAAAGAGAACGAAATAGACGAGACGGAATTCTATCAGAATTATGCATCTATGGATACGGTGAAGCATGCCATTTGGACGGCATTTTATGACAACACCCACCAGTTGTTATCCAAAAACAAAGATTTTAGTCAGTTGAGTAGAAAAGATCGTCTCTTGACTTTTTACTACACCTTTTTTGAGGTTTTATTGCTCAACAGAAGCTATGTATTGTTGGCTTTAAATGAAGGGCATCAGCCTTTAAAGCAACTTGGACAACTTAAAGGGCTAAGACATTCAGTGAAGGCTTTTGCCGAGGAATTGATCGAAGAAGGGAACGAAAACAAATCGGACTTTGCCAAAAACCCTACCGCTCTTTTTTCTGAAGCGACTTGGGGACAATTGTTGTTGTTGATCAAGTTCTGGTTGAACGACAGTTCGAAAGGCTTCGAAAAAACCGATGCGCTCATTGAGAAATCAGTCACCGTAGCTTTTGAGGTATTCGACAACACGCGTTTGGATACCATTTTGGATTTAGGGAAATTTTTGTGGAAAGAAACAACGGCTAAAGCATAATTGAAAACACTCGATCATATCCCTACCGGGAAAATTGAACGTGCCAGCAAATTAGTGACGACTGGGGTTAAACTCGGTGGGAACTATATTAAATACATAGGCGATAAAATTGTTGATCCCGACAATGCGCGTGAAAAGCTGGACGAAGAAAATGCGAAAGATATTTATGACGGCTTAAAGAGCCTAAAGGGAAGCGCTTTAAAAGTCGCCCAAATGTTGAGCATGGAGAAAAATCTCTTGCCCTCGGCTTATGTAGAGCGTTTCAGTTTAGCGCAATTCTCGGTCCCACCACTCTCGGGACCTTTGGTGCGAAAGACCTTTAAGAAATACTTTGGGGAGTACCCCGAGGACCTTTTCGATACGTTTGCCACTCAGTCGGTCAATGCGGCCAGTATTGGACAAGTGCATTTGGCCACAAAGAATGGGAAAAAGCTTGCTGTGAAAATTCAATATCCAGGAGTGGCAAACAGTATTGGTTCCGACCTAGCGCTTGTGAAACCCGTCGCCACACGCATGTTTAATCTAAAAGGACAGGACACCGAAAAATTCTTTAAGGAAATTGAAGGAAAATTGTTGGAAGAGACCAACTATGAGTTGGAATTGAAACAAAGCCTTGAGGTGAAGACCGCCTGCGCTAGTATTCCCAATCTGCTCTTTCCAAATTACTATCCTGAATTGTCTTGCGAAAAGATCCTCACCATGGATTGGATGGACGGGATTCACCTTTCAGAATACGCCAAAGACAACAACGATCAAGACAAAAACAACCGTTTAGGGCAAACCCTTTGGGATTTCTACATGTACCAAATGCATATATTGAAGAGTGTGCATGCCGATCCACACCCGGGTAATTTCCTCATCACCGATGCTGGGGAATTGGTTGCTATCGATTTTGGTTGTATCAAGAAAATTCCGCTGGAATTTTACACGCCCTATTTTGAGTTGGCCAACAAAGAAGCGATTAATGATTTGGATTTCTTTACGGAGAAAATCACGGAATTGGAAATTCTACGTCCCGATGATTCTCCCAAGGCGAAAGAATATATCGTTGCGCTATTTCACGAGATGTTGAGTATTTTTACCCAACCTTTTCACCACGAGAATTTTGATTTTTCAGACGAAGAATTTTGGGGAAAAATTGCTCGAATGAGCGATCGCTTAGCCAATGATGAATACCTGAGAAAACTCAACGGAAATCGCGGGTCGAAGCATTTCCTTTACATCAACAGAACCTTCTTTGGGGTGTACAATTTAATGCACGATTTAAAGGCTAAGATTGTGGTTGACAACTACAAACAATACATTTAAATTACTTTCCCTATTTTTGGGGACAACGAACTATTACTAATACCGATTTTGATGTACAACTCTCGAATTATTGGAATGGGGAAATACCTTCCAGACAATGTAGTGACCAACGATGATTTAGCGAAATTAATGGATACGTCCGACGAATGGATCACCGAGAGAACGGGTATCAAAGAACGTCGTCACATTGTAAAAGGAAGTGATGACACTCCAGCTACCATGGGGCACAAGGCTGCTTTAATTGCATTAGAGCGTGCCGGACTTCAACCCAAAGACATCGACCTAATTTTGTTCGCTACCTTGAGTCCAGATTATTATTTCCCTGGTTCAGGTGTTTTGGTACAGAAATTATTGGGAATTCCAGCTTGTCCTGCCATGGATATTCGCATGCAGTGCTCTGGCTTTATCTACGGTATTTCAACCGCCGATCAATTCATCAAAACAGGTATGTATAAAAATGTGTTGGTTATTGGTTCAGAAAACCACTCTGGAGGATTAGACTTTACCACGCGTGGTCGTGGGGTCTCGGTAATCTTTGGGGACGGTGCTGGAGCTGCAGTACTAACACGAGAAGAAGACAATACACGTGGTATACTTTCCACCCACCTTTATTCAGAAGGGGAACATGCAGAGGAACTTTCCCTCATTGGTCCAAGTACACAACGTTGGGTACCAGAAATCATAGCGGCTAACGACCCTGATGATATCAGTTATTACCCTTATATGAATGGACAAACGGTGTTCAAACACGCTGTGGTTCGTTTCTCTGAAGTGATCAATGAAGGTTTGCAAAAGAATAACTGGGAAGCGGCAGATATCGATCTATTTGTACCCCATCAAGCGAATTTGAGAATCGCGCAATTCATACAGAAAAAATTCCGTTTAGGGGATGACCAAGTGTATAACAACATCATGCGCTACGGAAACACCACCGCCGCCTCTATTCCAATTGCTTTGACTGAAGCATGGGAAGAAGGAAAGGTAAAAGAAGGCGATAAAGTTGTCTTGGCGGCCTTTGGTAGTGGCTTCACTTGGGGAAGTGCATTAATGGTGTGGTAAATGAAAACCCTTGTACTTGGTGCATCCGCCAATCCCGAACGCTATGCTTATAAAGCCATCGGCAAACTCAAGCAAGCCGGTCATGGGGTAATCCCCTTGGGAGTAAAAGCAGGGACAGTTTTAGGCGAAACTATCGAAACAACTCCGCAGCTTTGGGAAGACGTGGATACGGTCACACTCTATGTAGGCCCAGCGCGACAAGCCCCTTATCTCGATTATATCAAGAAACTTTCTCCGCGTCGCGTTATATTTAACCCCGGTACCGAAAATCCTGAAATTGAGCAAGCCTTAGCAGCTAGCGGTATTCAAACCGAACGCGCTTGCACGCTGGTGTTACTTTCGACGAATCAATACTAAACCCAAGAAGGTAAATAAACCGTTCAAGGGGAGTAATTCATAACCAATTTGGTAACCTCCCAAGGCGCTTGCTTCAATGTTCCCAAGAATACTGGTTAAAATAACCGATAGGAGAACCACAGCCCAAACCCATTTATCTTTGATGTTGTAGGAAGTAAAAATACCAAAGGCGAATAGGCCGAGTAATGGCCCATAGGTGTAACCTGCTACGGTGAGTAAACCGTCGATTACATTCCGATCTAAAACGTGTTTAAAGAGAATTACCACCAAGACCAAAAGGACACTCATTCCTATGTGTGTCTTTTTTCGTAGCCTTTTTTGTTCTGCTTCTGCTCGTTTTTCCAAGGATAGAAAGTCCACACAAAACGAAGTGGTGAGCGAAGTCAAGGCACTGTCTGCACTGCTGTAAGCCGCAGCGATTAAGCCTAAAATAAACGTAATGGCGACGCCTAAACCTAAGCTGCTATTGAGAGCGATTTCCGGGAAGAGTAAATCTGTTTTTGGGGCTCCATCCATTAAGGGAATTGCGATTCCCTCGCGTTTGGCATAAATAAAGAGAAGTGCCCCCAACAACATAAAAAGTCCTGTCACGATAACCAGTACTACACTAAACACCAACATGTTTTTCTGGGCATCTTTTAAATTGCGGCAGCTCAAGTTTTTTTGCATCATGTCTTGATCGAGTCCTGTCATGCAAATGGTAATGAATGCTCCACCGATAAAAGACTTCAACACATGGCTGCGATCGAGGAAGGAATCGGTGACCCAAATGGAGTTGTAGGCCTCGAATTCCGTAGAATTGAGAAATTCAAAGAACGACCAATCCAAGGCTTGGTTGATGTAGGTAATGGATAAAAATACCGCCAATAACATCATGGCTGTTTGCAGGGTGTCGGTCCATACAATGGTTTTTATTCCGCCTTTATAGGTGTAGATCCAAATGAGTAAAATGGAAAGCATCACGGTTAACTCGAAGGGAACAGACCAAGCGTCAAAGATGAATTGCTGCATCACGATGGCCACCAAAAACAAACGGAAAGCTGCCCCCAAGACGCGGGAGACAAAAAAGAAAAATGCTCCTGCTTTGTGGCTGTTGGGTCCCAAGCGGGTGGCGAGATATTCATAAATGGAAATCAGCTTGTGTTTGTAATAAACGGGTAGCAAGACATAGGCCACTACAAAATAACCAAACATATAGCCCAAAACCACTTGAAAATAATGGAACTGGGTGTTCTCAATCCAACCGGGAACCGAGATAAAGGTCACCCCAGAAAGCGAGGCACCCACCATGCCAAAAGCTACCAAATACCAAGGTGCGTTGCGGTTTGCAGTAAAAAAAACAGTGTTATTATCTTCTTTTCCAGTGAAGTAGGAGATGCCGACTAAAACGATAAAATAGCCAACAATAAGGGCGAGAATAAAAGCAGGTGTAATCATAATTGGCTAAAGGTATAAAAGAAATATCAATCGATTATTTCGTAAATTTACCCTATGGATTTCTCCTCAAAATTGTTGGAACAAGCCGTCAACGAAATGGCGCAACTACCCGGTATTGGAAAGCGCACGGCTTTGCGCATGGTACTTCATTTGCTCAAGCAACCCGAGGCGCAAACCTTGGCCATGACCAAAGCGCTTGACGCCTTTAGAACACAGGTCATTTATTGCCAAGAATGCCACAACCTTTCCGATGTACCGGTTTGTGAAATTTGCTCCAGTCCAAAACGTTCCAACGAACAGCTTTGTGTGGTGGAAGACATCCGCGACGTTATGGCCATTGAGAACACCGGTCAATATCAAGGGAAATACCATGTTTTGAACGGGATAATTTCGCCCATCGATGGAGTAGGTCCCCAAGATTTGACCATCGACGCTTTGGTCGACAAAGTAAAACAGGGAGAGGTTAAAGAAGTGATTTTTGCTTTAAGTGCTACCATGGAAGGCGACACCACGATCTTTTACATCAACAAACTATTACAGCCTTTACAGGTGAGTGTTTCTACCATTGCGCGCGGTATTCCCGTGGGAGATGAATTGGAATACACCGATGAAGTGACCCTAGGGCGCAGTATTTTACAGCGTATTCCCTACGAAGACTCCTTGTCGCAATAGGCGGTCTCTTATAAATTTGGTACATTTGTCTCGCCTTAAAAAAGGGATTGCTCATGGGAAAATTCTTACTTAAACTGCCCTCCATGGGAGAGAGCGTGACCGAAGCCACCTTGACCGCTTGGTTAAAAGAAGAGGGGGATACTATTTCCGCCGATGATGCCGTGGTTGAAGTCGCTACAGATAAAGTCGATTCGGACGTGCCTTGTGAAGTTTCAGGAACCTTAGTCGAAAAACGCTTTTCCGTCAACGATGTCATTCAAGTTGGGGAAGTCATTGCTGTGATCGAGTCCGACGAAGTGGGAGAGGAAGCTGTAGAAGAAGAGATGCCTGTAGTCGAGCCAGAAGTATCTGCCCATCCTGCTCCCGAGGAACAAGAAATTCCTCAGGAAATAATGGAGATTGTAGAAGCGCCTATTTCCCCGGTGGAAGTACCCAATGTACCTCAAGAAACCACTGCACGCTATTATTCTCCCCTAGTAAAAAACATTGCTAAGGCAGAAGGGATTTCAACCCAAGAACTAGAACAAATTCAAGGTACTGGAGAGCAGCAACGCGTGACCAAGAAAGATATCTTAGCCTATGTTGCCCAAAGAAAAAGTGGCGGAACACCCCCAGCTACTCCTAAAGCAGCTCCAGCGGCTGCCCCAGCCCCGCCGTCTCCAAAACCGGTTCAAGCTGCGCCAATAGTCAGTGGGGAAGATCAAATCATTGAGATGAGCCGAATGGGGAAACTCATTTCTGAACACATGACCCACAGCAAGAACACCTCGGTTCATGTACAGTCTTTTATCGAAGCCGATGTAACCAATTTGTGGGACTGGCGCGAAAAGATAAAACACTCCTTTTTTCAACGGGAGGGAGAAAAACTCACCTTTACCCCCATATTCATTTCAGCGATTATTCACGCTTTAAAAGAGTTTCCGCTCTTGAATAGCGAGTTACGCGGAGATCAAATTATACAGAAACGAAACATCAATATCGGTATGGCTACGGCCTTGGGTGATGGGAACCTTATTGTTCCCGTCATTAAAAATGCCGATCATCTCAACATGGTTGGCTTGGCCAAAGCGGTAAATGATCTTTCTAACCGCGCGCGTCTCAACCAGTTGCAACCCCACGAGGTGCAAGATGGTACCTATACCGTAACCAATATTGGGAATTTTGGTTCCATCACGGGAACCCCCATCATCAATCAACCCCAGGTAGGAATCCTCGCTTTGGGGGTAATCCGAAAAATGCCAGCGGTAATTGAAACCCCCAATGGCGATTTTGTGGGAATTCGCCGTAAAATGATTTTGTCGCACAGCTACGACCACCGCATCATCAACGGTGCAATGGGCGGGCAATTTGCCAAAGCAGTAGCCGATTATCTCGAACAGTGGGACAGCAGTTTCACCCTTTAAACCTTATGCTATGGGATTAGAATTACACCGCCCTTTATGCTTTTTTGATTTGGAAACCACGGGCGTTAATGTGGTCAAAGACCGCATCGTTGAAATTGCCATTTTAAAATTACTCCCCAACGGAAACCGCGAGGGAAAAACCTGGCTGGTCAATCCGGGGATGCCCATTCCAAAAGGCGCCTCAGACGTACACGGCATTACCGACGACAAAGTAGCTGATGCCCCACAATTCAAACAACTTTCGGGGGAAATCTATGCCTACATCAAAGACTGTGATTTAGCGGGCTTCAATTCCGATCGTTTTGATATTCCCCTTTTAGCAGAAGAATTTATGCGCGCTGAAGTTGATTTTGATTTAAGCCGACATAAAACCATAGACGTGCAAACCATTTTCCACAAAATGGAGAAACGCACTTTAGGGGCAGCCCTTAAGTTTTACTGCGATAAAGAATTGATTAATGCCCACTCGGCCATGGCCGATACTGAAGCGACCTGTGAAGTGCTTTTGGCACAGTTGGACCGCTATGAAGAACTGGAGACCAACACTGCTTTTTTAAGTGAATTTTCTTCCCATAAACGCAATGTCGATGTAGCTGGTTTTATTGTCTATAACGAAAATGATCAACCCGCCTTCTCTTTTGGAAAACACAAAGGGAAAACCGTCGATGAGGTTCTCGAAAATGAACCCGGTTACTTTGGTTGGTTGCTCAATGCCGACTTCCCCCTCTACACCAAAAAAGTTTTAACTGCTCACCGTTTGAACAAACTCAATAGCGGAAGATAGATGAAGATCATTTGCATTGGACGGAATTACACCGATCATATCGCTGAACTGGAAAATGAAAAACCGGAAAATCCAGTAGTGTTCTTAAAGCCCGACACGGCCATACTGCTGAAAGGGCAACCATTTTTTATCCCAGATTTCTCTCAAGATGTTCACCACGAAGTAGAAGTCTTGGTGCGCATTAACCGTATTGGAAAACATATACAGCCCAAATTTTCGTATAAGTATTACGACGAAATTGGCTTGGGGATCGACTTCACCGCCCGTGATCTTCAAGCACAGCTCAAAGCCAAAGGCCTGCCGTGGGAAAAAGCTAAAGGATTCGATGGGGCTGCTGTAGTGGGGAAATGGGTAGCCAAGACAGAACTCCCTCAGGTAGACGAATTGCAATTTAGTTTACGCAAAAACGGGGAAACGGTCCAAGCGGGAAATACGGCTTTAATGCTCTGGAAAATCGACGAGCTTATTGCTTATGTTTCTCAATTTTTCACCCTTAAAATTGGCGATATCATTTTTACAGGTACGCCTGCTGGTGTAGGCCCAGTTGCGATCAATGACGTTTTGGTAGGGGAATTGGAAGGGCGTGAACTCTTTAATATCAAAGTAAAATAATGTACGCGGAAATTGTTAGCATAGGAGATGAAATCCTCATTGGTCAAATTGTCAATACCAACGCAGTTTTTATTGCAAAGGAGTTGAATAAAGTGGGGATTGAAGTCAAGCAAATCACTTCCATTTCCGACAAGAAAGAAGAAATCATCGCCTGTCTCGATGCGGCCAAGCAACGCGCACAGGTCATCATTTTAACGGGGGGCTTAGGCCCTACCAAAGACGATTTAACCAAGCACACCCTCTGTGAATATTTCGACGATGAGCTCGTTAAGAACGAAGTCGTATTGGAACGTATAGAGGAGATGTTTCGCAAATATGTTCCTACCCCCATCAACGATGAAAACCGAAAACAAGCCTTACTCCCTGCAAAGGCGAAGGTGTTGGAGAATAAATTCGGGACTGCCTCGGGGATGTGGTTTGAAGACGAGGATCGGGTTGTGGTGTCGCTTCCGGGAGTTCCTTTTGAAATGAAGGCGCTGATTACCGATGAGGTCATTCCCGCCTTACAACAACATTACACCCGTCCCTATATTGTTCACAAAACGGTATTGACCTATGGTTTGGGGGAGAGCGTAATCGCTGAGCGGATAGAAGCTTGGGAAAACAATTTACCCCAAGACATCAAGTTGGCCTATTTACCCAACATTGGGCGCGTGCGACTTCGCCTCTCGGGAAAAGGCCCCGATGAGCAGCTCATCAACCAGCGTATAGACGAACAGTTGGCCACCCTTTTACCGCAAATTCAAGACATCTTTATGGGTTTTGAAGAAGAAGCTTCGGTAGAAGAACAAATCCAAAATAAATGCATCCAAAAAGGGCTTAGCCTCGCTTTGGCCGAAAGTTGCACCGGGGGAGAGATCGCTGCCCGAATAACCAAAATCCCGGGGGCATCTGCCTATTTCAAGGGGAGTGCAGTGGTTTATCACAGTGCGAGTAAAACAGCCCTATTGGGCGTAGAAGAAAGCCTTATCGCAGAAAAAGGGGTGGTGAGTGTTGAGGTGGCCGAGGCCATGGCCGCTGGGGCGCGAAAAGTCTATGGAACCGATTATGCTGTAGCGACCACAGGAAATGCAGGGCCAACCAAAGGCGACGATGCAGCCGACTTAGGCACCGTTTGTATTGCCATCGCTACACCAGAAAAAACAGTGAGCGAAGCTTTCCGCTTTGGGCGCAACCGTGAACGCGTAATACAGAAGGCGGTCAACAAAGTTTTTGAAATGCTCTACAAAAGCATTGCATAGTTTCTTGATTATCTTATATTTGAGAAAACGACGATGATGAACGCACAAACCAAAGCATCTCAAGATGCCATTTCACCAGCCAAAGCGCTAGAATTACTACAAGAAGGCAACCAACGTTTTGTGGCCAAACAAACCGTTAACCGCGATTTAAATTTACAAGTAGAACAAACCAGTACAGGGCAATTTCCCTTTGCTACGGTCTTGAGTTGTATCGACTCTCGTGTTCCAGCCGAATTGGTCTTTGATCAAGGGATTGGCGATATTTTTAGTGTCCGTATTGCAGGGAACTTTGTCAACCAAGATATTTTAGGAAGCATGGAGTTCGCCTGTAAATTGGCCGGGACAAAACTGATTTTAGTCCTCGGACACACCGCCTGTGGCGCTGTAAAAGGAGCCTGCGACCACGCTGAATTAGGGAACCTCACCGGGATGTTAGAAAATATTGCGCCTGCTGTAGAAGCCATTACAGAACCGGCTGATGCCAGTCAACGCACCTCTGCCAACATTGATTTTGTCAATGCTGTTGGCGCGAAGAACGTAGCGCTAACCATCGAACGTATCCGTAAAGAAAGTCCCGTACTCGCTGAATTGGAAACCGAAGGTGCCATTCAGATTGTAGGGGGGATGTATGATATCGCCACCGGGAAAGTAAGCTTACTCTAAACTTTACTTACCGCATCAACTAAACGGGATTGAAGCACCGACTTCCATCCCGTTTTTCTATTGGTCCGTTTAAATTCTTCTATTGCTGGAAAGGGTTGGAGCA
The DNA here is from genome assembly GCA_011526275.1 of Candidatus Arcticimaribacter sp. Taxonomy (GTDB): domain Bacteria; phylum Bacteroidota; class Bacteroidia; order Flavobacteriales; family Flavobacteriaceae; genus Arcticimaribacter. The sequence goes on from WTJP01000024.1 coordinate 11,391, forward strand.
GTTTTTCTTTAAGAATTACCAAACAACCATGAGGGGTAGAGGATAGTTCAAAATGGACTTTAGCCCTACCACTGTATTCTTTATACGACTATAAAAGTACAAGACGCTCCTGAGGCAAGGCCTCTACTACTTCCCAACAGTGGGTGAATGTTTTCCCATTGTAGTCAAAGGCAAATGAAGTACTAAAGCCCAAGCTAGGGGAGAAGTCCTCTAATTCTTTAAAAAACCACTGCTGTAAATAATGGAGTTGGGTGAGGTGCTCCCAAATGACTTGAGGCGACACTGCAAAAGTTTGTTCCAAATGAATGGGGTTGAGGTTGTTCATGATTTGAGTTTTTGTGAAGGTACAAAAACGCTAGCTTACAGTTGTATCTCAAACAGGCAAGCGGGGGCATTCTGGTAATGTGCGGGGAGACTAGCTGTGTTTTTTAGCGGAAATATGCCCAGAAAATCAAAGCCCATTTCTTGGTAGTAGGCAATCAAGCGGGTGTTTTCTCCTAGGGTGTCTAGGCGGACAAATTTTTTCTTTTGCTTTTCTGCATACACCTTGGCCCATTGCACTAGGTGTTTTACCAAAGCGCGTCCGCGAAATTGCGGCGCAGTAGCAATACGGTGGATATAGAGGGCAGGGTCGCGGTCCCGTTCTTCCCAAATTTGTGGATCCTGAAATGCAATGACCCAAACACAAGCAATTGCTCCATCGATAAGGAGTTTAAACTGCCGACCTTCAGCTACTTCATTTTCCACCAAGGCTGGATCAAAATCGGGCCAAACCACCACGGTCTTTTTGCTGCGTTGAAAATTTGCTGCCGCTTGGTAGAGGTTAAAAATTTCAGTTATATCGCTTGGCTCACTTTGTGCAATTGAGGTGTGCATGATCCTTAGTCTGTCTCACAATTAAAGTAACGAATTCCTTCCCAACGGCGGGCGAAGAAATCGTTTTTATCGTCGATAAATTCTTCAATGGTGGTATCTCCTGGAGGAATGGAACGCCACATGATGGGTAAATTGGCCGTACTCACATTGCAAATCTCGTTGGATTCACAGGGATGGCGGTATTTATAGCGTGCATGCCCCGCTTCATGGTAGAAGGTATAGAGGCGTTGCACGATGGTGAAGTCTTCCCAAAACGATTGGATGATCTCAAAACGGATATCCGATTCGTCGCAAATGGTGTAGGCCCGTCCAGCGTGTTCGGCAGTAACCCCAGAAGCGAAGTCGGGTTCGGTGCCGTAAAACACAAAAATATTGCGGTCTAAACCCGGATCTACTTTTCCAGAGCGAATGGC
>WTJP01000005.1:0-10815 GCA_011526275.1 Candidatus Arcticimaribacter sp.
TGCTTTACATCATGGGCGACGATTATACTTCGTACAACCCTGAAGGTATTGAAACAGGAAATGGCGGTTATTTAGGCCCAACAACCTATGGGGTTCAAGTTGGTGCAAGCCCACTTGTTAGAAGCTTTACGCTAGGATTAAACGTTAACTTTTAATTGAGTAAAAAATGAAAAAAATATATATTTTCTTATTGGGTTCATTGATGCTAACCACAGCTTGCGAAAATGACCTAGAACAAGTTCCACCAAATATTGCCAGTGCAGATTCTTTAACGGATTTTGATGGTGTATTGAATGCAGCTTACTTTTACCAACTTGGATCAGTTACTCCATGGGCTGTAATGGGTGATTTTAGAGCTGATAATGCCAAGATGATTGAAGAGCCATATCCTTCTTTTGATCGATTTAATGGTGATTTAGTCGATATGGAAGATCAATTCTTTGGTCCTTTTTATACGGCTTTGTACAAGTCCATTTTGAGTGCAAACAATGTCATTGACAATTCTGAGAATCCAACACAAGTTGGTGAAGCAAAATTTTTACGTGCATTGTCTTACTTTAAGTTGGTTCGTGTATTTGGAGATGTAACGGTGAATTTATCACCATCACCAAGTACTACAGATGCTTCGATTTTAGCACGTCAATCATCGAATGATGTTTACAATGATGTCATTATCCCTGATTTGAATGACGCTATTTCAAGATTATCTAACACTGCATCTAACGGAAGAGCAACTCGAATTGCTGCACAAGCTTTACTCGGTAAAGTATATGTGCACAGAGGTGATTTTGGTAACGCAGAACCTTTATTACAGCAAGTTGTTAGTGGTGCTGCTGGAGCAGGCATTTCTTTGATGTCAAACTTTGCTGATATCTTTGTTACTGACTTAAATTCAGAAGTGATTTTTGCTACACAGATTTCAAGTTCAGTGCCAGACGAGTATGGGTTCTCTGAGTTTTGGTCTTGGTCAGGAGGTCTTGATACAAAATCTGACTTACCATTAGATCAGTCGCTTGTTGATGCATTCGATGCAAGTCCTGGTGACTTAAGAAGAGATGTAACCATCAATACAGCAACGATGTCTTCACCAAAATTCCCTCAAAGTGGTGGACCTGATTATGATTGGATCGAAATTCGTTTAGCCGATGTGATTTTATTGTATGCTGAAGCATTGAATGAAAATTCAAATACAGCTGCTGCAGCTACACAGCTCAATAGAATTAGAACTAGAGCAGGTTTAGCAGGTACTTCTGCTTCTTCACAAGCACAATTGCGTCAAGCAATTCAAGACGAACGTCGTTTAGAATTGGCTTTTGAAGGACACCGTTGGTTCGATTTAACGCGTACATCAACTGCACAAGCTGAGATGGGACAATCGTTTGATAACCAATATTATTTATTCCCAGTACCAATTTCAGAGGTATTGGTAAGTTCTGGAGTAATCACTCAGAACGCTGGATACTAAACTTTTTGAGTTTGATTAACATCCTAGGTGTGGTAACCCTTTACCATGCCTAGGATATTTAAGGTTTATGATAAATAGATTTTAGTTTAAACCTTTAAAAAAATAACTCATAACAAATGCATCAGTTTAAATCAAATCATTTGTTATGCTGTTTTTAAAACCATACTTTAACAGCCTCAATAAAATATAAGATATATGAAAGTCAATGGATTAAGATGGTGGATTATTGGTTTGATATTTATAGCCACAGTAATCAACTACATTGATCGTACCGCCTTTGCTTTGCTCTGGCCACAAATGGGTGAAGATTTAGGGATGGACAATTCTGACTATGCCCTAATGTTAAACGTATTTATGATCACTTATGCTGCCTCGAAATTTCTTTCAGGGAGACTGTATGATCAAATTGGAACACGATTAGGATTTATCGTTTCCATCGTGGTATGGTCGGCTGCAGCCGGTTTTCATGCTATTGCTAGAGGAGTTGTTAGTCTTTCCATTGTGCGAGGATTACTCGGTTTAGGAGAGGCAGGTTTATGGCCTGGTGCTGTTAAAAGCAACGGGGAATGGTTTCCTGTAAAACAACGTGCTTTAGCACAAGGTATTTTTAATTCAGGTGCTTCTATTGGAAACGTAATAGCCCCCATGGTTATCGTGTTTCTCTATGCACAATTTGGTTGGAAATCAACCTATGTGATCTTAGGAGCTGTTGGTTTATTGTGGGTAGTGCCATGGTATGTAATCAACAAAAGCAAGCCCGAAGATCACCCATGGATTACCGAAGAAGAACGCAATCTTCTTTTAAACGACCGAGCAGAAAATAACGTCGTTGAATCTGACGAGGCAAAAAGCCTTAGCATTCCAACTTTGTTAAGTTATAAACAACCTTGGGGCGTATTATTGTGTCGTTTCTTCATTGAACCCATTTGGTGGTTTTTTGCAGGATGGATGCCCATCTACCTCAATTCAAAGTTTGGATTAAGTATCGAAGAAATTGGAAATACCATGTGGATCTCTTACCTCATGGCAGCAGCCGGAGGTATTCTAGGAGGTTTATTCACAGAGGCTATAATAAAAAGAAGTAATGTGGATGCAGGTCGAAAAGCAAGTATTGTTTTAGGTAGCCTTTTAATTATACTTGGATTTGTAGGAATTATACTTTTTGTAGATAATTCGAACTATATGATATTCATTTTGTTGGCTGGTATTGCCCTCTTTGGATTTCAGTTCGCCATTGGAAATATTCAAACCTTATCAAGTGACTTATTCAGAGGTCCATCAGTGGGGACATTAGCCGGTCTTGCCGGTACAGTTGCCGCTTTTTCACCCATAATAATGAACTGGTTTATTGGGAAAATAACCGAGGGAGGGTCTTACACTCCTGCGTTTATTGCCATCACCCTTTCTGTGGTTTTAGCAGTATTGGCTATTTTCTTTTTCATCAATAAAGTGAAATTGGTGATTGATAACGAATAATTAAATTAATTAAGAAAGAAAAAAATGAGTAAAACAAACAAAAGAGTAGCCATCGTTACTGGAGCTACCAGTGGAATTGGTTTTGAAGTAGCAAAGCGCTTAGGCCAAGATGGATATCAAGTCATACTTAACGGAATCGAAGATGCAGTTGGAGCAGAAAAAGTAAATGAGCTTAAGGCCGAGGGGATTGAAGCCGAATATTTTGGTTTTGATGTTACCAATGAAGATGCTGTAAATTCAAATATCCAAGCTATTGGTGAAAAATACGGTAAAATCGACGTCTTGGTCAACAATGCAGGAGGTCTTGGTGGACGTTCTCGTTTTGAAGAAATGACTACTGAATTTTATCGCAAAGTGATGGCTTTGAACCTCGATTCAACTTTCTTTGCTTCAAGAGCAGCTATTCCTTATTTGAAAAACGGAGAGCACCCTACCATCATCAACTATACTTCTAACGCAGGTTGGAATGCTGGTGGACCAGGAGCAGGAATATATGGAACTTCAAAAGCTGGAGTTCATGCCATAACACGCGCTTTGGCCAAAGATTTAGCAGAATACGGAATCCGTGTTAACGCTGTGTCTCCAGGGACAATCGACACGCCTTTCCACGCTCAAATTAAATCGACTAAACCTGAAGTATTTGCTTCTTGGAAAAACAATATCATGTTAGGTCGATTAGGACAACCTCAAGAAGTTGCTTCTGTGGTTTCTTTTTTAGCGAGTGAAGACGCTGGATTTATTACAGCTGAAACTATCCAAATTGGAGGTGGTCAAGCCTTAGGAATCTAAATAGCATAAATTAAATAGATTTATAGGTTAATTGAAAAATTGCAGTGCTGCTGTCTATGAAGAATTATCCCATACAACGCGCTTGTAATATCGAAACGAGTTGTACTCGTTCATTTAACAAATAAAATCGATAATACAGAGGGCTTAGCCTTCATTAAACCAATACAATAATTAAATCAATGAAAAAAGTAGTCACTTTTGGAGAAATCATGTTACGTTTAGCACCTCCAGGCTTTTTACGTTTTTCACAAACCAACAGCTTTGATGTTGTCTATGGAGGTGGAGAATCAAATGTAGCAGTGTCTTTGGCTAACTATGGCTTACCTGTTGAATTTGTTACCCGCTTACCGAAAAATGACATCGGTGAGTGTGCGTTGATGGAAATGAGAAAACGCAACGTAGGTACACAATACATCGTAGAAGGTGGGGATCGTTTAGGTATTTATTTTCTCGAAACTGGTGCAGTGAGTAGAGGAAGTAAAGTGGTTTACGATCGTGCTCATTCAGCTATGTCGGACATTCAACCAGGAATGGTCGATTGGAGTGAAGTTTTTAAAGATGCTCAATGGTTCCACTGGACGGGAATTACCCCAGCAATTTCTCAAAGCGCAGCTGATGCTTGTTTAGAAGCTGTTCGTGTGGCAAGTGCTATGGGTGTGACCATCTCTACCGATTTAAATTATCGCGCGAAGTTGTGGAAATACGACGGAGATCGCGAAGCGATCATGACGGAACTCACTTCGTATTGTGATATCATTTTAGGAAATGAAGAGGATGCTGAAATGCACTTTGGAATTAAACCTGAAGGTTTAGATATTACCACGCAAGGAGAACATGTAAAAGCGGAAGCTTTCCGTTCTGTTTGTGAACAAATGCAAGCAAAATTCCCACGCGCTAAAAAGATTATTACTACCCTACGTGGGTCGATTTCGGCTTCACACAACACTTGGGCAGGAGTGCTTTATGACGGGGAAACCATGTATGAAAGTGCACAGTACCAAATCACGCATATCGTTGACCGTGTAGGGGGAGGAGATTCCTTTATGGGAGCGCTCATTTATGGACTCATCCATTACCCTGAAGACGATCAGCGTGCCTTAGATTATGCAGTAGCAGCATCTTGCTTAAAGCATACTATTAAAGGCGACGCCAACTTGGTAACTATTCCTGAAATTGAAAAATTAATGAGTGGAGACGCCTCTGGGCGTGTTGCTCGCTAAACATATAAAATGGCACAATATTCAAGAATACAAGTTATTCAACAAATGGAGGAATCTGGTATGGTTCCTCTATTTTACCATCCTGATATAGAGGTGGCAAAGTCGGTATTAAAAGCCTGCTACGATGGTGGTGCACGTTTAATGGAATTCACTAACCGTGGTGACTTTGCATTAGAGATTTTCACAGATTTGATTAAATATGCAATTGCAGAACTTCCAGGCATGATCTTGGGTGTAGGCTCGGTAACCGATGCTGCCTCAGCTTCACAATACATGTTGGCTGGTGCTAATTTTGTCGTTACTCCAGTCTATCGTGAAGACATTGCTATTGTGTGTAATCGAAGAAAAGTGCTATGGTCTCCTGGCTGTGGTTCTTTAACCGAGATTGCTCAAGCAGAAGAAATGGGCTGTGAACTCGTGAAATTGTTCCCAGGGAGTACCTATGGTCCCGGCTTTGTAAAAGGGATTAAAGGGCCACAACCTTGGACATCTATCATGCCTACTGGCGGCGTATCAACCGAAGAGAGTAATCTTAGAGGCTGGTTCGATGCTGGAGTAACTTGTGTAGGAATGGGTTCCAAGTTAATTTCTAAAGAAATTCTTGCGAACAAAGACTATGCAACCCTTCAAAAGAATGTAGCTTCTACTTTAGCTCTAATTCAAGAAATTAGGTAGATTTTATATATAGTTAATAAGAGTGAATGAAGCTCTCGTGAAAACGAGAGCTTTTTTTATTTAGGGTAGTTCAATGATTTGAAAATCAGCAAACCGAACGATTTCATCTCTGAGATCTTCTGCATAAATCAAGCTTCGATAAACGCCCCATTTAGGACGAACAAATTCAGCATCTGGTCGCCAATTTACACTGTTTTCGCTGGTGTAGTTAAACAGGACCTCCTCGCTTAAAGCATCTGTTAATTCAATGGTGTACTGTCCATTTGTGCTGTATTGTATGGTTTCGCGAACAGCTATCCATCGATTGATGAGCGGGGCGATATCGGTTTGTGCAAGGGTGATTTGTTGATCGGTTTCTGCATAGCGGAGTTCTAGTCGATCTGGAGTTGATTTTCGAGTCGTTAGGGTGTACATGGGCATACTGGAAAAAGCTCCTCCAACCGATTTTAACTGATGGATGTGTGTGAATTTGGGAGAAGATTGGAAACCTTCAGCTAGTTTGAATTTCCACGCATAAACGACCGTTTCATTTTGCCTTCCAAGCAGATTTTCAGGGGATTGATCATAGGTCTTTATTTCGTTGCGTTGGCGGTCGAAATTGATACAGCGGTCATTGTCTGGGCTGGGATGAATGTGAAACTGAAAAACAAATTGATCTAATGCACTATCAAACACTTCATCAATGTGATCTCCAAATGCAGCGTGATTGCAGTCAGGTGTTTCTATTGGGTTGTAACCGGGTGCCAGTACCGAGGTGATTAAAGCATAGGTGTCTCCTGGACCATCTGCTGCTAAAACGACCCCCTGAGGTTCTTCTGTATTATTTTCAATAAAGGTTGCTAGTACTGTTTTTGTTCCATTGATACTTAATTCGATGGGGTTTTCTTCTGAATTGATATCTCCTGTCCAAGAGGAAAATGTCCAACCATTAGCAGCATTTGCGCTCAATTGAACTTGGGTCTCTGCGACATAATCGGTGCTTTTTCCACTGGAAAGAATGTGTTCATCCACGGTTCCATTCCCCTCGGTGAGTATATTCAACGGAAAGCTTTTCTTGGTGAAATTTGCCCTTAGATTGAGATTACCATTGACGGTAATCACCAAAGGATTGTCGGTAGAACCATTGGACCAGCCAGTGAATTGATAAAAAGCATTGGGTGTGGCTTGAATGCTAACTTGAGTTCCTTCCGTATAATAACCACCATTAGAGTTCACTTCTCCTCCAGTAGTGCTAGTAATTGTGAGGGTATAAGAAATGGTTTCTCTTTCTGTAGCCTCTTTTCCGCAATTCAATAAAATCAAGAAACAAAAGAAGTGAAGGTAGTAGTGCTTTTTCATGGAATGTGCGTTGATTTCAGCTAAAAATAAGGATATTGATATGGTTATCCAATTTGGTTTACCAATTTTTAATCGTTACATTTAGTCTATGAACTTCTTTAAAAAAGCCCTCCGTTTTATCCTTTCTTTTGGCCCCGGAATTTTTGCCATTGGCTACACTATTGGCACCGGTAGTGTTACCTCTATGATCGTTGCTGGAAATAATTTTGGCATGCAGTTGCTATGGGTTCTTTTCCTAAGTTGTTTGTTTTCTGGAGTTCTCATTTATGTTTCAGGATCCTACTATCTCATAACTGGAGAAACAGCATTAATGTCGATAAAAAAACACCTTCCTTTAGGGCGGATACTCGCATTGGCGATTATCATCACCGTGGGGATTGGCCAATGGAATTCCCTCATTGGTATTTTAGGAATAACGTCTAATGTGATTTATGAAATTTTGGTGTTGAATTTCCCCAGTTTGGCAGGAAATCAATACGCTTTGGTCTTGTCTATAGCATTGGTAATTATTGGAATATTCTACGGACTATTGATTAAAGGGAATTACAGTCTTTTTGAAAAAATACTAGCCCTTTTTGTTTCTATGATGGGGCTTTCTTTCATTTTTACCCTCTTTTTTGTTTTCCCTCAACCTACCGAAGTAATTATGGGGCTGATGCCAGTCATTCCCAAAGTAGAAGGAGCAGGGATTTTGATTGCCGCATTTGTGGGAACAACCATGGCGGCTGCTACCTTTCTTTCTCGGCCTTTATTTATTCAAGGGAAGGGATGGACAAAGGCAGATTTTAAAACCCAAAAGAACGATGCATTTATCGCTGCAATTTTGATTTTTACCATTAGTGGATCCATCATGGCAGTAGCCAGTGGAAGTTTATTTGGGACAGAACAGCAAATCACCCATGTGTTGGATATGTCACGTGCCCTAGAACCTTCCTTGGGAAAATATGCGGTAAGTATTTTCTTTGCGGGTACTTTGAGTGCCGGCCTTTCTTCTATTTTTCCTTGTTTAATGATTGTTCCCTTAATGCTTGGGGATTTTAATTCAGGTAAATTAGATGTAAAGTCGAAGCGATTTAAAATAATTACAGGAGTTGCCAGTCTTTTAGCACTAAGTGTTCCTGTATTTGGGTTTAACCCCATACAGGGTCAAATCTTTACACAAGTTTTCAATGTTTTCGCATTGCCCTTAGTTGTACTAAGTTTTCTCGTTTTGTGGAACCGCAAGGGCGTTGGCTTGCCGAGCAATAGAAAAGGAACGAATGTTATTTTACTTGCAGCATTTGTTTTTTCTATCATTATTATGGTCAACGGATTAATCGATATCTTTAGCTAGAAGAAGCAACTTTGAATTCAAAACCAATACAAAAAATCATTCTCCTCATGGGGGTGAGTGGATCCGGTAAAACTACCCTGGGTAAAGCATTAGCCGCAGATTTATCGCGTCCTTTTTTCGATGCCGATGACTTTCACCCAGAAGCCAACGTGGCAAAGATGAAAAAAGGAGAACCCTTAAATGATGATGATCGCTGGCCTTGGCTTTCTCGATTGAATAGCGTACTGAATGACCATCTTCAAGAAGGGTGTGTTTTAGCTTGTTCAGCCTTAAAAGAAAGCTACCGGAAGCTGTTGTTTGAAGGTCTAGAAGAACACCTTCTTTTGGTTTACCTTAAAGGGGAGTATGCCTATATTCACCAACGCATGCAAGCGCGTAAAAATCATTATATGCCAGCGACTTTACTGCAATCACAATTTGATACTTTGGAAGAACCACAAAATGCTTTAGTACTGGATTGCGATCAAGCTATTGAAGAAATGATGCACACAATTTTAAATACCAGCAAATGAAATACGAAATAGGCGTTATCGGTCTAGGAGTAATGGGAAAGAGTTTAAGCCGTAACCTAGCACAAAAAGGTGCTCTTCCGGCATTGTATAATCGCCATGTAGCAGGTAGTGAAGAGAAGGTCGCCGAAAGCTTTATTGCTGAACACGCAGTATTGGATGGAGCTGGAGCATTTGATGCATTGAAACCCTTTGTTGATTCCTTAGCGACTCCCCGTAAAATTATCCTCATGGTCAATGCGGGTGCTGCGGTAGATAGTGTGCTCAATAATTTATCTGGTTTACTATCGCCTGGCGATATCGTCTTAGATGGAGGAAATTCCCACTATCAAGAGACACAAAGACGAGCAGCAGCTTGGGCTGCAAAAGGACTCCATTTTCTTGGCGCTGGAATTTCGGGAGGAGAGAAAGGAGCTCTCCTAGGACCATCCATCATGCCTTCTGGAAATAGAAAAGCTTATGATGAAATAGCCCCTTTTTTAGCAGCAATAGCGGCAAAAGATGCGCAAGGGCAAGCCTGTTGTACCTATGTAGGGGAGCAGGGGAGTGGCCATTTCGTCAAAATGATCCACAACGGCATTGAATATGTTGAAATGCAATTGATTGCAGAGTGTTATGCCCTGTTAAAACAAGCGCAATATTCCAATGATGAAATTGCTGCTTTCTTTGAAGCATGGTGTAAAGACGTGGGCAGTTACCTCCTCGAAATAAGCGCCAAAATTTTAAGGGTAGAAACAAAGGGGGAATACTTAATCGACCAAATTTTAGATCGAGCAGGAAATAAAGGCACGGGGAAATGGTCGACCGAGACCATCGCCCAAGTGGGAGAAGCAGCTAGCTTAATTCCCGCAGCATTATTGGCGCGTTACCTTTCTTTCTTTAAAGCGAAAAGAGAAGCAGCGCAAGCATTTTATGCAGTGGCTCCAAAGGCGGTACAGGTAGACCCAGACCATCTCAAGGCAGCCTACCGTTTTAGCCGTATCGTCAATCATCATCAAGGCTTTTCTATGATTGCGGAAGTCGCGAAGAAAGAGGACTGGGGCATTGATTTAACTGAGATTGCCCGCATTTGGACGCAGGGCTGTATCATTAAGTCCGATTTGATGCAAGAATTGGTGCATTATCTAAAAGAAGGAGATCAACTGTTGATGCATTCAAGCATTAAAGCACATATTGAACAAGACCACACAGCAGCGAAAAAGATGGCTGCCACAGCTATTGAAGCGCAAGTTCATGCTCCCTGTTTATTGGAGGCGGTCAACTTTTTTCACGGCTACACCAGTGCACAATCTTCTGCCAATTTAATTCAAGCACAACGGGATTTTTTCGGTGCACACACCTATCAAAGAATAGACGATCCTTCAGGCAAAAGCTATCACACCCATTGGGAAGAGGAATAAACTATTCTTCCTTTTTTAATGCCGCGATAAAAGCAAGGATGACCCCATTGGTCCACCCAAAGCCGTCTTGCACTTCATATTCTCCTCCGCCACTCAGCAGACTCATGTCCTCTACGTTGTATTTTTCGAGTAGTTTCCCGCTACGTTGATATACATTGGTCGCTAGCGTAATCCATCGTCGAGCAATGTTGTTTGCCAAGTTGCTATAACCGTATTTTTTTAAGCCAAAATAGGTCATCCATTGCAAGGGAGCCCAACCGTTGGGCGCGTCCCATTGTTGTCCTGTGGTAAGGGGTGTAGTGACTAATCCGCCTTCCTTTAGGAAATCGTCTTCTATGCGTTGGGCGCAAGCTTTGGCTTGTTCCTCGGTGGCAATATCAAAGCACAAGGGAAAAATCCCTGCTAGGGTTAAGGCCGAAGTTGGTGTGCCGTCAACTCGCTTTAAATCATGAAAAAAACGGGTGTTTGGGTTCCAAAATTGCGTTTGAATAATGGCTTTTCGTTTTTCAGCTAATCTCTTGAATTTTTCTTCATTTACGCTGTCTCCTGCAATCTGTGCAGCTTCTGCTAGGGTTTCTTCAAGCCCATAGAGCAAGCAATTCAAATCGAC
>WTJP01000005.1:10915-12646 GCA_011526275.1 Candidatus Arcticimaribacter sp.
GCGTCGGCAATCATCTTTCCATCCGACCAAAGTTTACTGGCGTGTAAATCGACAAATAATTCCTTGAAAACTTGATCGGGTGCTGCGGGTAACTTCATGGTTTACTCTTGATTTGCGGTAAGTCTTTTCAAAACAATCAGCGCAATTAATAATGCTCCAATGGGGATGAGGGTGTAGTAAAACCCTTGCGCAGGGCCAATGTCGGCAAATAGATAACCCATGGCACGTGAACCCAAAGTGCCGCCCAAGGCAGAAAAAATGATAATGAGCCCCACCATAGGACTATGGAGTTTTTTGGGTAAAGCCGTTAAGACCGCAGAATTGAGTAGCGGGTAAATGGGGGATATAAACAACCCAACCAAAGGGAAGGCATAGGCCAAAAGCGGAACGTCTTGTAGGCGGTTAGTACCGGCACTAACGACGCCCATTTCTACGGTTTTAGGCAGTACAAAAAGTACCATTACAATGGCCAAAACTATACAACCAGCCGTTACATAAAACCAGGAATAACGCTGTGCTAGGTAACCTGCAATGATCCGTCCAACCCCCAAGGAGATGGCAAAAATACTCGCCATCATAATGGAGACATTTTCCGAGAGTGCTAAGACCTCTTTGTTGAAGGTGGGGAGCCAGGTCATGATCCCCTGTTCTACCATTACAAAGAGGAAAGCTGCCAGAACAAAAACCACCACCAAGAGTTTGGCAATAAGGGCAAACATCTGTTTAAAGTCGTCCACAAGATCGGTTCCGGGAATTTCGTCTTTCTCATCGAAAGGCGCATTAAGGAGTAAGAAAAAAGAGAGCACCGCCAGTCCGGCTAACACCCAATATACGTTCAACCAAGCATCAGGCTGATCTTCGGTATTGAAGGCAGGGAAAAGAAAATAGGCCAAGGCAATTCCAAACATAAAGACCCCTTCAATACTGCTCATTAAGCTGCTGTGTTCGTTGTCATTTTCCGTCACCAAACCAATAGAGGCATAGACCGAAACCTTGATTAAGGCAAAAGCAGCTCCCACACAGGCAAACAAGACTTTTGCAGCGAAAAAAGAGTTCCCATAAATCATAAAGACACAGGCAAAACTCACCAAGCCCAAGGCAGCAAGCATGGCTTTTTTATACCCAATGCGCGGTAAAAAAGACGCTACGAGGAAAGAGACTATGGCAATGGGGAGGTCTTTGTAGGCCTCTAAAATACTGGCCTCTACTTCTCCCACCTGATAGCGGTTGATGGCCTTTAAAATGACGATACCCACACTGTTAAGCAGAATGGCAAAGACAAAATAGTTGACGTATAACGAGAGTTTAATTCCAAAAGATTTCATATCAAAAATGCTAACTTGTGGCCTAAAATAATTGTTTTTGCTTGAATACCCCCTATCTGTAACATTTTTGCTTTTACACGTTCTCAGGATTACTTAATTCATATCACAGCGAAAATCACTTTTGAATATTAAGTGTACAAACAATTCTTTTTTATACTTTTCCCGTATAAGATAACACGCAAGCTATTTTCATGAAAATAATATACAAGCTAGTTCAAGTACTCCTATTAGGTGTTCTATTAATTGTGGGGTTTTACACCTATTATAATAAACCACTCCCCACGGGTGAAAAAGGAGCTGCCGCCGATACTTTAGCCAAGCAAATGTTAACCGCCATGAATTACGAGGCCTACAAAGAACTGAATACGATTGAATGGACCTTTTCTAGTCGGGGGCTTAGCCGACA
>WTJP01000095.1 GCA_011526275.1 Candidatus Arcticimaribacter sp.
GCTTATAGAAAACGTCTTGGAGGCTTTGTGTTGGAGGAACAATTGGATGAGGTCTATGGCTTAAAGCCCGAGGTGCTAGAACGGTTAAAGCAACGTTGTTCCTTAATTTCTCCAGCAAACATCCAAAAAATTTCCCTGTAAACCGCCAGTCTTGAGGAACTGGCACAGCTGCCTTATTTGTCTTATTACGAGGCGCGCCGTATCGTAGCTTTCCGCACAAAAAATGGGAGCTTGTCAACAACGGACTTGGGTCGTATTCAAGGATTTGATAGCTTAAAAATTAAAAGATTAACGTTATATTTGTATTAAAAAGCTATGATGGATACATCAACACTAGTCTCTATGCAGGAAACTGATTCCTTGAGAATGGTGGCCGACTCGGCCAGAGATTTTGCGGAAAAGTATTTACGACCTCACGTTATGGAATGGGACGAAGCGCAGCATTTTCCCGTCGACGCCATGCGCATGGCTGGTCAATTGGGTTTTTTAGGCGTTATCATTCCAACCGAATACGGGGGAGCAGGAATGTCCTACCACGAATACATTTCCATCATCGAACAAATATCGATTGTTGATCCATCCATTGGATTGTCAGTTGCGGCACACAATTCGTTGTGTACCAACCACATTTATTTGTTTGGAAGTGAGGAACAACGTTGCAAGTGGTTGCCGAAACTCACTTCAGGGGAGTATATTGGCGCTTGGGGCTTAACGGAACACAACACCGGTTCTGACGCAAAAGGAATGCACACCACCGCTCGAAAAGAAGGCGATGAATGGGTGCTCAATGGGACAAAAAACTTCATTACCCACGGAAAGAGTGGTGAAATTGCAGTGGTCATTGCCCGTAACGGAGAAAAAGGCGATAACCACGGCATGACCGCTTTTGTGGTTGAGCGTGGAACGCCAGGCTTTACCGCTGGGAAAAAAGAAAATAAACTGGGCATGCGCGCTTCGGAAACCGCTGAAATGGTCTTCGATAACTGCCGTATTCCCGATGAAAATCGTTTGGGTGAAGTGGGCGACGGCTTTATTCAGTCCATGAAAATTCTCGACGGAGGACGTATCTCAATTGGTGCACTCTCCTTAGGGATTGCAAAAGGAGCCTATCAAGCTTCATTAAAATATTCCAAAGAGCGTCATCAATTTGGGAAAGCGATTAGCCAATTCCAATCCATCGCATTTAAATTGGCCGATATGGCGACCGAAATCGAAGCCTCTGAATTGCTATTGCACAAAGCGGCAAGCGATAAGGAGCAAGGAAAGAACGTCACCAAGATTGGTGCAATGGCCAAGATGTATGCTTCTGAAGTTTGTGTGAAAATCGCGAATGAAGCAGTGCAAATTCATGGAGGATATGGCTTTATAAAAGATTTCCCAGTAGAGAAATTTTACCGCGACGCCAAGCTCTGTACCATTGGAGAAGGGACAACTGAAATCCAAAAATTGGTGATTTCACGCGATATACTAAACAAATAAAGATTTGTAGTGTAGATTTAATCAAAAGCGATTATATTTGCGCACATTTTAAAAGAGAGGAGGTTACGTTTTATGTTAATAATTCCAATTAAAGAAGGCGAAAATATCGATAGAGCGCTAAAGCGTTTTAAGCGTAAATTTGATAAAACTGGAGGGATGCGTCAACTGCGTTCACGCAAACAATTCCTAAAGCCGTCAGTAAAGAAAAGAGCCAAAATTCAAAAGGCACAATACATACAGAAGTTGCGCGACGCAGAAATGCAATAGTAACGAACTGTTAAATACTTTCAACGTTGTGGTTAAAGTCCTATCTTTAATCACAACGTTTTTTTTATGGCCATACCGAAGTTTATCGATTATATGGAGAAGGAGAAAAACTACTCTCCCCACACCCTTAAGGCCTATAATAAAGACTTGCACGACTTTGCAGCCTATTGCCGCGAGGAACACCAAAGCGAGGGAATAGAGCAGATTGATTACCCCTTGATTCGCGCATGGATTGTTCTCTTGGTGGAAGCGGGAAATAGCAACCGTAGCATCAACCGAAAGATTTCGGTATTGCGTTCTTATTATAATTTTTTACAGCGAATAGAAGTACGGGATACCAATCCGCTGCGTAAACACAAACCCCTAAAGGAAAGTAAAAAAGTGCAGCTCCCCTTTACCGAAAAAGAAATCGAGAATCTGCTCGATGGAGCGCATTTTGACAATGACTATGAAGGCATACTCTCGAAGACGATAATAGAAACACTCTATTGTACAGGGATGCGAAGAACAGAGCTCATTCATTTGGAAACCCAAGCCGTGAATTTTACCGCTGGGACGCTTAAAGTCTTGGGGAAACGAAACAAAGAACGTTTGATACCGCTGTTGCCGGAATTGCAAAAACAGTTAGAACGCTACGCCCAAGAAGTAGAAGAAACCTTTGGGAATAGTCCCTTTCCCTACTTTTTTCGCTCCCCCAAAGGGAAGAAAATGAGCGATAATTTTGTGTACACCGTGGTGAATTCGTACTTTAATAGAGTATCCTCTAAGGAAAAACGCAGTCCGCATATGCTGCGCCACAGTTTTGCTACCCATCTGCTCAATCAGGGGGCTGATTTAAATACGGTGAAAGACCTCTTAGGTCACGCTTCATTAGCAGCCACCCAGATTTACACTCACAGCAGCATGGAACAAATCAAGGCCGTGTATAAAGACGCACATCCGAGGGGAAAAAAATAAGTCTAACCGTTAAATCTTTTGTCTTATGAAAATTAATGTACAAGCGACCAATTTCAATGTGGATCAGAAACTCGTGAATTTCACACAACGTAAAATCGATAAGCTTTTTCAATTTTACGATAAGATTTTAAGCGTAGATGTAATTTTTAAAGTCGAAAACACCGCTGATCGCATCAATAAATTTGCGGAGATCAAAATCGGTATAGTGGGTGAAAACGTGGTGGTAAAAAAGATTTGTAAAAGCTTTGAAGAGTCAATTGACTTAAGTGTTCGTGCTGCCGAACGCATCTTGATTCGCCATAAAGAACTCTTGCGTTCTTAAAGCGAATTTTTTCTTCCTTTTTTCTTTGATACAAAAAAAAGAAATCAATACATTTGCACCGCTCGAAAGGGT
>WTJP01000050.1 GCA_011526275.1 Candidatus Arcticimaribacter sp.
TCGGCAACACGGGTAATACCCACGTCGATAATCACGGCGCCTTCTTTCACCATGTCGGCCGTTAAATATTCTGGAATCCCTAGGGCCATCACGACAATATCGGCTTGGCGGGTAAGTTCCGCTAAATTTTCAGTACGGCTGTGTGCCACGGTGACGGTCGCATTTCCAGCAGGGCCTTTTTGACTCATTAAAATACTAATGGGTCGTCCCACAATGTGACTGCGTCCCACCACCACACAGTGTTTCCCGCTAGTAGGGACATTGTAACGCTCTAAAAGTTGCATAATACCAAAAGGCGTAGCAGGTATAAAGGCATCAAGTTCGAAGGCCATACGCCCAAAGTTTGCGGGGTGGAAACCGTCTACATCTTTCTTGGGGTCAATGGCCAATAAAATCTTTTCCTCGTCGATGTGCTTGGGTAAAGGCAGTTGAACAATATAGCCGTCCAATTGCGGATCATTATTTAAGGTATCGATTTGAGCGAGCAATGCTTCCTCGGTAATCTCTTCTTCCAAACGAATGAGGGTAGAATCGAAGCCTACATATTCGCAGGAACGCACCTTGCTGCCCACATAGGTCAAACTGGCACCGTCGTTCCCCACCAAAACAGCTGCCAAATGGGGCACGCGCTCCCCTCGGCTTTTCATTTCACTTACCTTGGCTTTGATCTCTTCTTTAATGGTGTTGGAAGTAGCTTTTCCGTCTAGTCGTATCATTCTTTTTCTTTTTATTAGCGCATGTTTTGCATCATCTGCATCATTTGACGGCCTTTTCCGCCCTGCATCATCTTCATCATTTTGCTCATTTGATGAAATTGTTTGATCATTTGGTTCACCTCCGCCAAATCGCGTCCTGCACCTTTGGCAATGCGTTTCTTGCGGCTCATGTTAATCAAATCGGGCTGACTGCGTTCTTTGGGCGTCATTGAACCGATAATGGCTTCGATGTGTTTAAAGGCGTCATCGTCGATGTCCACCCCTTTGAGGGCTTTCCCCATCCCGGGTATCATGCCCATAAGGTCCTTCATGTTCCCCATTTTCTTCACCTGCTGAATTTGGGAGAGGAAGTCATCAAAACCAAATTGATTTTTGGCAATTTTCTTGTTGATTTTACGGGCTTCTTCCTCGTCGAACTGCTGTTGTGCTCGTTCTACTAAAGAAACCACGTCACCCATCCCCAAAATACGATCGGCCATACGTTCTGGATAGAAAACGTCTAAAGCTTCCATCTTCTCCCCTGTTCCAATGAACTTAATGGGCTTATTTACTACGGTTTTGATGGACAGTGCCGCTCCCCCGCGGGTATCACCGTCGAGTTTGGTGAGGACTACCCCATCAAAATTCAAGACATCGTGGAAGGCTTTGGCTGTGTTTACCGCATCTTGCCCTGTCATGGCGTCCACGACGAAAAGGGTCTCGTCTGGGGTTACAGCTTTGTGAATGTTGGATATCTCATTCATCAAGGCTTCGTCGACGGCCAAACGTCCGGCGGTATCGACGATCACCACATCGCAATTTTGTTTTTTCGCTTCCGCGATTCCCGCCAAGGCAATTTTTACCGGATCTTTCTCTTCTCGGTCTTCATAAGTAGGCACCCCTACCTGCTCGGCGACTATTCCCAATTGATCGATGGCTGCAGGACGATAAACATCACAAGCCACCAACAAAGGGCGTTTGTTTTTCTTTTGCTTAAGGTGCAAGGCCAATTTCCCTGTCAAAGTGGTTTTACCCGATCCTTGTAAACCCGACATCAAAATAACGGAAGGCTTGGAGGATAAATTCACCCCAACAGCTTCACTTCCCATTAAAGCGGTCAATTCGTCCTTGACAATTTTAACCATCAACTGTCCGGGATTGAGCGTGGTCAATACATCTTGTCCAAGCGCTTTCTCTTTCACCTTATTGGTAAAGGATTTGGCGATCTTAAAGTTAACATCCGCATCGAGCAAAGCACGACGCACCTCTTTCAAGGTTTCTGCTACATTGATTTCGGTAATTTTTCCATGGCCTTTTAAGACCTGAAAGGCTTTATCTAATTTGGAACTTAAGCTATCAAACATAGGAATGAATTAAACCACAAAGGTACTTATTTTGCCTCAATACTTTGTCGTGATGACGCGTGGTCTTCACTTAATTTTAACCAGCCCATCACCACTGTATGCGGGAAGGTAATGGCGGCCAAAAACGAAAAAAACAGGGGAAGAAATTCCCAAGAATGAACATCGAAAAGGAAATAGACCCCAAAAAGACCTACTAAGGAGAGGATCCAGTAGGGCGCAGACGATTTAAAATAGGACCAACCGCTTCCTGCTTTACTGTTGTACAAAAACTTGACTTGATCTTGGATGGAGGGAATGCTGTGCCAAACCACAAAATAGACGCCAAAACCCAAAAGCAAACTCGCTCTCGAAAATAACAAGCCAATGAAGGCGAGCAAAACCAACTCAAAAAGAACCAAAGGCCGCAAAGAGGGAATCAAGGCAGCTGAAAGTAAAAATAGTGCTAAGCCAATAAAGAAGAGTGCTTCTGTACTTTGCTTAGAGACGAACGCTTGGCTAATGATATAGATAATTTGATGCACCTCGCCCCATTGCAGGGTAAACAATAAACCGAAAAGCGCTAATCCATAGCTCAAGTAACTGCTTACTCTTAACCAAGAGGGCGTAGCTGCTGAGATTTTTGAAGCCAAATGTTGCTCCCCGAAGTGATAGGCGCTAAAGGCAACAAAAAAGAGTAGTCCGAACACGGGAAGGAGGTAAAAAAGGAAAATCCCTACAAGAACTACACCTATATATAGAGACAAACTGCTCAAGAAAAAAATTTGCGATTTTTTTTGTGTTTTTTTTTGGATCAATTGCAGGTCGTTTGCTCCATGTACTATCCCTACACTTAAAATCATAAAAAAGGCGATAACCCCCTGAAAAAAAACGTCTAACGAATATGATAAAATGATAAACGCTAAGGTGGAAAGAATATGATATCGGTATTTTTTGAGGGATAAAATCACTAAAGAATAAATTAAATGGATAAAATTTTACGGATATATATAGTGAGTAAGTTTAATTTTTTCTAAATTTACCTAAACAAAAACAAAT
>WTJP01000082.1 GCA_011526275.1 Candidatus Arcticimaribacter sp.
TCCAACCACGCATGGCCGGGTCGAGCGAGATGTAGTGTTGTTCCACCAACATTTCTCCATCTTCCAATGCGCGAATGGGCGTAGAAGTAAAGGTCCAAGTATCTTCATTGGGAACGCCAACAGGGCGTTGAGCTAGTATTTGTTGTTTGTTTTCCATGCTTAAATCTAATAAAAAAAGAAGGAGGTAAATGCAGCACTTCTCGTTTTTTCAATAATTTTAAGAAAAACAAAATGAGAACATTAACCTTTTTGATTTTCAGTTGTATCATTCCCCTTTTAAACCCTTCGAACTCCCTACCTAATGACAACCCTATGGAAAGAAAACTACAACACATTGTCCTCATTGAATTTAAAGCGGGAACACAACCTGAAGACATACAAGCGGTGAAAACAGCAGCACTCAAGTTACAGGAGATACCGGGAGTAATGGCGTTGCGTTTTAGCGAAAATGTATCGCCAGAAAACTTAAATAAAAACTATACCCATGCCTTGACCATGTGGTTTAAAACCACAAGTGATCGGGATGAAGTGTATTTACCTCACCCCAAGCACCAAAAATTTGTGGATTTCTTTGTTCCCTACACGGCCAATGTCTTGGTCTTCGACTATTGGGAGTAGTTCCTTACACGCTCAGTTCAATGGAGCCTGTAAAACGGTGTTTTTCGCCTCGAACAACGACACTACAATCGGCTTCATTATCTACCGTACAGCAAAAACGACCTTGGGTTAGCTGCAACGTATAGATGGTATCCCTAAAGTTAATTTTAAAGCTTAAACCTTCCCATGCCTCCGGGAGATTTGGTTCGAACGACAATTGACCATCGATCACCCGCATGCCGGCAAAGCCTTCCACGATACTCATCCAGGTTCCAGCCATGGAGGTAATGTGCAATCCTTCTTCTACTTCGGCATTGTAATCGTCTAGATCCAAGCGAGAAGTACGCAGATAGAAGGCATAGGCTTGTTCGTTCTTGTTTAATTTTGAAGCCATAATGGCGTGTACACAAGGCGACAAAGACGATTCATGGACCGTAAAAGGCTCATAGAAATCGAAATTGCGCTCCAAGGTGTCTAGATCGAATTGATCTTCAAAGAAATACATCCCTTGCAACACATCGGCTTGTTTGATGTAGGGGGAACGCAAAATACGGTCCCAAGACCAATGCTGATTTATTGGACGTTCTTTGGGGTCTAAATCGGCAACCTTAACCATTTCTTTGTCCAAGAAACCGTCTTGTTGGAGAACCACTCCTAAGGCAGCATCTTCGGGCAAATACATTTGTTCTGCCGTTTTATTCCATTGCTCTAACTCTGCTTCACTGAAGTTGGTTTTTGCCTCGATTCGCGCCGCCTCCTCGGGGGCAGTTGATCGAAGTTGCTCAATTTGTTCCGCAGTATAGCGCAAACACCATTGGGCACTGTAGTTGGTGTACCAGTTGTTGTTTACGTTGTTTTCATATTCGTTTGGCCCGGTTACGCCAAGAATAACATATTGATTTTTCGCTGCCGAAAAAGAAGCCCGTTGTGCCCAAAAACGACTGATACCAATGAGTACCTCCAAGCCCATCTCGGAAATATAGCTTAAATCACCAGTGTAACGGGTGTAGTTAAAAATAGCAAAGGCAATGGCACTGTTTCGGTGGATTTCTTCAAACGTAATTTCCCACTCATTGTGACATTCTTCCCCATTCATGGTAACCATAGGGTAGAGTGCTGCTCCTTTGGTAAACCCAAGTTTCCCAGCGTTTTCAATCGCTCTATCGAGTTGAAGGTAACGGTAGGTCAATAAATTACGAGCAACTTTCTGGTTTTTAGTCGCCATGTAGAAAGGAATACAATAGGCCTCGGTATCCCAGTAGGTGCTTCCGCCATATTTCTCTCCGGTAAATCCTTTCGGTCCAATGTTGAGTCCGGCATCTTCTCCTGTGTAGGTTTGGTTGAGTTGGAAAATATTAAAGCGAATGGCTTGTTGTGCTTTAACATCGCCTTCAATGGTGATATCAGCACTTTTCCAAACCGCAGCCCATGCCTCATTTTGTTCGGCTAATAAAGCGGAAAAAGAAAGGTTTTTGGCATCGTCTAAAACGGTTTGTGCAGCCGCTTTTAAAGCTGTTTTTTCGTGCTTTCGACTACTCACATACCCCCCAAGTTTAAGCAAACTCAAGGTCTTTCCTGCTGCGAGCTGGTGCTGGTAGGTAGTCCCTGCTTTTTTATCGGTTTGGAAGGCTGCTCCCTCAAGGGCCAAGGCCTCCTGCGCTTCAAAAAGCGAACTCGCCATAAAGGTTCCTACAGAAAAGGCCGTCTTTAAGGTTTGGGCTTCAATATAGGCCTGTGCTGCTTGCGCCTCTACCGCGTCGATGGCCCAAAATTGGTCGTCCCAATTGCTGTCTTGGTTGCTGATACCCGCATCGACATAGGGAGAAATTTCTACATTCACCTCTTGATTTGCCGTTATGGAGTACTGAATAACGCCAAGTTCGGGTCGCGCTAAAGACAAAAAGCGTTGGCTCTCCAAACTAAGTTCGAGTCCGTTCTCCAACTCAGCGGTAAACGCACGGGTATAAAGTCCGTTTTGCATGTCGAGTTCACGACGATAGGCTTTTACGGCTTTTACGGTATTTAAGTCAAAAACAACCCCATTGATTTTTAGGTCGATTCCAATCCAGTTGGGTGCGTTCAATACCTTGGCAAAATATTCTGGGTAGCCGTTTTTCCACCAGCCAACTTTGGTTTTATCGGGATAATAGACTCCCCCCACATAGCTTCCTTGGAAGGTGGGTCCGCTGTAGTGTTCTTCAAAATTTGCGCGTTGCCCCATGGCGCCGTTCCCAAGGCTAAAAATACTTTCAGAGGCTTCAACATTGTCTGGATTCCACCCTTCTTCGATGATTTTCCATGGGTGGTGTGGGTAGTGTTCTAGTTTCATTGGATTATAATGATCGAATAAAGGCTGTTGTAATTTGGTCCATTGCATCAAAACAATGATCGGCGGTCTTCACTTCGTCGGCTCCCCCCATGCCAATGGTGGTCATTCCTGCGGCTTTTGCAGCAGCTATTCCTGCAGCGGCATCTTCAAAAACCACACAGTTTTCTGGAGCTTGTTGGAGTAATTCGGCTCCCTTTAAGAACACCTCAGGGTCGGGTTTTGATTTGCTCACGTGATTCCCATCGACGATGGCGTTGAAGTAGGAAGTGATATTGAGTTTTTCTAAAATGCGGGTGGCATTTTTACTGGCAGAACCCAAGGCTACGGGGATATTATTTTCTTGGGCAAACTGTAGTAATTCCAACACACCAGGCAAGATTTCCTCTCGGCCCATGGCGTCGATTTGCTGCAAGTAATCCTCGTTTTTTTCAATTAATAAGGCCTCTTTTTCTTCGGCTGAAAGTTGGACGCCTGCCCAACCCAAAATGCGTTCAAGCGATTCTACACGGCTCACTCCTTTGAGCGATTCGTTTTGCTCATGGCTTAAGGTGAAACCTACTTTTTCACCGATGCGTTTCCAAGCGGTGAAATGATATTTTGCGGTATCGACGATTACACCGTCGAGATCAAAAATAAATGCTTTCAATGGTTTAATTTCTAGTTTGTGGTTAGGGTTAACCAATCAATTGGTTTTGGTTGTTATTTACAGTGGTAGTCGGCAGCTCGGGTAGCGATTTGTCCGTGGGGTTTTATGTTTACTTTATAGCCCAAGGAGTTGGCCCACCCTCGGGTGGCGTTGACCAATTTATTGGACTTAAAGTTTTCATCTTCGTTGTAATCCATGTCGATTTCTGCCTTTACATTCAAGCGCTCCCGAATCCATTCGGCTACATCGATACTCATCTCGGTTTCTTTCCATAAACGCGTCCATAGGTCCTTGATTTGCGGCACTCCACTTTTCTTTAAAATATAGTGCACCCCGCGGTTGCCAAAGCGGTAGGCAATTACGGTAATGTAACGGGTTTGTTTGGCGATGCTTTGCGAATCGGTACCAATATGAATGGAGACAAACGGATTTTCTGCAAGGATTTTCCGGGTGTGGTCGATGGGATCGATTTTGTTCCCGTGGATATCCTTAAAATCTAGTGCTTCATTCATCGATTCGAAGATAAAATATTTCTGAAATAAAGCCATCTTACTGCTGGCAGAATGACAAATAAGCTTACTAAAACGTTTCTCCTATTTTTTTGGACGTAAAAACCACAGCGGAAAGACCAAAAACAAAGCGAATACTTTAAAATACCAGCCCACTATGGGCACCAGTATCATGAGCAAAATGGTCCACTGTTTTTGATTCATTTAAAGTGGCTTTGGCAAAAGGTTAATGCGTGCTTTCACGCGTTTCGAGAGGTAGAGAATGGTGAGCATGTTGGGGATACACATAAGCGCAAAAGAGAGGTCAATGATACCAATAACAACATCGACTGTTGCGATAGCCGAAAGCACAATGCTAAACAAATAGAAGTAGTTGTACAAATAGCCCCACTTGCGTTGGCTTAAAAAGCCGAGACATTTTACACCGTAATAGGAGTAAGTAAAGAGGGTAGAAATCCCGAAAACAAGCACCATGAGGAGGAGCAATTGATCTCCAATTCCAAAGAACAATTGATCGAAAGCCGCTAGGGTTAATACGATTCCGTTGAGGTCATTCTCTAAATGCGCCCCACTAATGATGATGATGATCCCCGTTATCGAGCAAACCAATACAGTATCGAGCAAAGGCCCTAAACCTGCGACTAAACCTTCGTGTAAAGGCTCTTTGGTTTCAGATTGTCCGTGGTACATGGGCGCATTCCCCACGCCACTTTCATTGGAGAAAACCGCTCGACGAATCCCTAAAAAGACCAAGCCCCAAAACCCACCTGTAAAGGCGGTATTGAAATTAAACGCTTCTGTAAATATAGAAGCTAAGGCAGGGCCAATGGCCGAAAAGTTGGTCATTAGAATAAACACCCCCATACTAAAGTAAAGCAAGACCATAACTGGGACTAGCTTAGAGGTTACCTTCACAATTTTTTGTAGTCCGCCCAGTATTACCCAAGCGCTGATGAGAACAAAAACGACTCCCAAAAGTATTTTCCAGTTGAGCTCCCCTAAGGCAAAATAACGGTCGGGTTCCACTACGGTAATTACTGTTTGGGTGAGTTGATTGGCGGTAAAGGCGGGTAAAACCCCAAAAAGACCAGCGAAAGAAAACCACCACCCCAAGTATTTTCCCATTTTGGGTAAGCCCAGTTGCATGTAGTACATGGGACCGCCCAACGGACTGCCATCTTCTTCTTTCTCGCGTAGCATGACCGCTAAACTGCTGCTGTAAAATTTAATCACGGTGCCCAGTGCTGCGGTAATCCACATCCAAAGTAAAACCCCAGGTCCACCCATATAAATCGCGATGGCTACTCCAGAGATGTTCCCCAAGCCAACGGTAGAAGCCAAGACGGCCGAAAGCGCTTCGAAACGAGAAATCCCTTGGGTGTTTTCTTTTTGAAAGAGTAAACGCCAGCCGCTCCCCACATGTTGAAGGGCATAGCCTCGTGATTGAACAAGCAGAAATAGTCCTCCACCCACGATGAGGGTAAACATGACCCATTCCAGCGATTGAATGAGTTGATTGATTATGCTAGCGAGGGCATCCATACAGCGAAAATAAAAAAGCCAAGGGGATTCCCTTGGCTTTTGTTCGAAAAAGCGATGCGTTTACCAAATGTAAACACGTTCTGCTTCGGGTAAATACATGCCGTCTCCTTCTTGAACGTTGAAGGTGGTGTAGAAGGCATCCATATTTTTTAAAGGCTGGGTTGCGCGGTTGTAGCCCGGAGAGTGCGGGTCGGTACGCACTTGGTTTTTCAAGGCTTCATCGCGGATTTTTGCACGCCAAATGGTACCCCACGAAAGGAAGAAACGCTCTTCGGCCGAAAAGCCATCGATGGCTTCTGGCTTTCCGTGATCTTCATGGTGTAGCGCCAAGGCGTCAAATGCAGCGTGAATTCCCCCAAGGTCACCAATGTTTTCTCCAAGGGTGAACTTACCATTGATAAAGGTATCTGGCAGGACTTCAATGGCACTGTATTGATCGGCAAGTTTTTCGCCAAGCGAATTGAACTCTTCCAAGTCTTTGTCGGTCCACCAGTTCACCAAGTTGCCGTAGGCGTCGTAGTCGGCGCCAGAATCGTCGAAACCGTGAGAGATTTCGTGACCAATGACTCCGCCAATACCCCCGTAATTTACTGCCGCATCGGCTGTAAAGTCGAAGAAAGGTGGCTGAAGAATAGCCGCTGGGAATACGATCTCGTTGTATGGAGGGTTGTAGTAAGCGTTCACCGTTTGTGGAGACATATACCATTTCGATTTGTCAACGGGCTCTCCCAGTTCGGCAATGTTCTCGGCAAATTCAAAGGCAGCCACATTAATCATAGCGTCGAAGTAGCTTGCTTCTCCTTCTGCATTGGTCAAGTTTAAGCTCGAGTAATCTTTCCACTGGTCGGGATAGCCTACTTTCACATTGGTTTTTTCCAATTTTTCAATGGCTTTGGCCTTGGTTTCTGCATCCATCCACGCTAAATCGTTGATGCGTTTTTCATAGGCTTTCACCAAGTTTCCTACCAATTCTTTCATTTGTGCTTTGGCTTCTGGCGGGAATTTTTCGGCCACATAGAGTTTCCCGAGGGCTTCCCCTAACGTCCAGTTCACTGTGCGAATAGAGCGTTTTTCCAAGGGCTCTTGAGCGATAGCTCCGCGTAAAGTCTTGCTGTAGAAATCCCAGTTGGCGCGGTCCATGTCCATGCTTAATCGACCAGCGGTTCCGTCGATTAAAGTCCACCAGAGGTAGGCCTTTATCTCTTCAACGCTGTTGTTTTGCATGAGCTCATCGAGGGCAGAAAAATACCCGAGATCAGTAATGACTACGGATTCGATTCCTTTTGCGCCAATTGCATTAAAGTAGCTGGGCCACGCAATGCTCTTTGCGATTTCCCCTAGCTCTTCGGTTGTTTTTGGGTTGTAGCGTTTGGCGGGATCGCGACGTGCTACTTTGTCTAAACGTGCTGCTGCGAGTTGGGTTTCTACGGCCACTACCTGCTGGGCGAGGGCAGCAGCTTCTTCTGCTGTTTTTCCAACAAAACCAAACATGCGAGCGACGTGCTCCTCATAGGCCGCTTTGATTTTTTTAGAATCCTCGTCGTCTTTTAAGTAATAATCGCGCTCAATCCCCAAAGCACCTGCATAGAGTTGAGGCACATTTTTGTTGCTGTCCTTGGCATCGGCCGAAACGCCAAAGCTAAAGAGGGCGCGGTTGCCACGGGGGAGGGTTTCCTCCAAATAAGCTTGAATATCTTCTACCGAGGTAATGGCAGCGATGCGCTCCAAATGCGGTTTCAGTGGTTTCACCCCTTGCGCATTACGGGCTAGGGTGTCGTTGATCAATTGATAGAGTTGCACGACCTTGGCTTCGTCGGCAGTGGTGTCGAGTTCCGGGTCGTTGGCAGCTTTTTTAAGGATAGCCAATACATCAGCATCGGTGTTTTCTCTCAATTCGTTAAAGCTTCCCCAACGGGTTTTATCGTCTGGAATTTTGGCGTTTTTCATCCAGGTTCCATTGACGAAGTTATAGAAATCGTCTTGCGGACGAACTGTTTTGTCCATTAGGCTAACATCGATTCCGCCAGCTGGTTTACTGTTAGCACTTTCACAGGCGGTAAAGCCCAAGCCCAGTACAAGGGCAGCTAGCGATAGGTGAATACATTTTTTCATGATCTTCAAATTTTTCGGAATGTACAATTTTTAAGGAGAGGAGAAAAAACTTTGGGAAAAATCCTACTCGTCTTTAACGACGATAAAGGTGGCTTTAGTCCCCGTAGCTAAATTCCACAGATTGGCCATCATCAAACGCCCTTGATCGTCATAGACCCGCACCTCGGCCGTATTGGGTCCAGCACTTCCTTGGTTGAGGGCGACAAAGTCAATTTTATTAAAGCCTTTAATGAGCTCTACATCGAGTTTTTTATAGCTTTCCACCAAGAGAATATTGGGGTAAAAGATTTGGTCATTGAAGCGAATTTGTACCCGGTCCCCGTCGGGTTGTTGGTGGTCGCGAAAAACAATGCGCACACTTTTGCTGTTGCTTTTAAAGTCGCCTAGGTATTGATCGACGTTGAATTCCCCTGGTTTTTTATCGGACTCCGGGGTTTGTAGTCGTTTTAAAAACTCCTCCCCACGATCGAGAAAGGCTTCGCTTTCGCCCATTTGAATGTCGCGTTCAAAGCTTTTAGGCGCTTTGTTGGGTTGGGGGGTGTTCGATAAAAAGTCCTTTTGGAGAAAATCGGGGAGGGCGTTGTCTTTGGGAACTTTTAAGAGGGATTTGGATTGTGGGTCCACCTCAATACTGCGATTGAAGGGCTGGTTTTCACTTTGTGCCCACAACTGCTGCACCAAAAGTAGTCCCAAAATAAGCAAAACCCGTTTCATGTGTCAAACCTACACAATCTCTCCCCCTTTTAAAAAGCATTAACAAGGAATTAGATATATTGTAGAAGTAATTTTTACTTAAACCCATTGAATTATGCAATTGAACTCCTTAGACTGGACCATTATCCTACTGTTTTTTGTACTCACCCTGGTGGTGGGGGTTTGTGCATCCCGTTCGGCGGGGAAAAGCACCCAAGACTTTTTTCTCTCCGGGCGGAACATGCCTTGGTGGTTATTGGGGATTTCAATGGTCGCCACTACCTTTTCTGCCGATACCCCTAATTTGGTAACCGATATTGTGCGCACCAACGGCGTTGCCGGGAACTGGGTGTGGTGGGCTTTTTTGCTCACGGGGATGTTGACGGTCTTTGTCTATGCCCGCTTGTGGCGAAAATCGGGAGTGGTAACCGATCTCGAGTTTTATGAATTGCGGTATAGCGGAAAAGAAGCCGCTTTTTTACGTGGCTTTCGCGCGCTCTATCTCGGTGTTTTTTTCAATGTCATGATCATGGCCAGCGTTTGTCTAGCCGCCATTAAAATTGGCGGAGTCATGCTAGGGCTTTCTCCTGTAGAAACGGTGTTGATCGCTTCGGTCATTACGGTGATCTACAGTTCTATGGGCGGTCTAAAAGGGGTTATCATTACCGACTTCTTTCAGTTTATTTTGGCCATGGGAGCGACCTTTTGGGCGGCTTATTACCTCATTGACCTCCCGCAAATTGGCAGTTTAGATACTTTATTGACCCACCCCAATGTGGTGAACAAGCTCAACTTTATCCCCAGTCTCGACCAGCGTGAATTACTGATTACACTATTTGTTTTACCCATAGCGGTGCAATGGTGGAGTGTGTGGTACCCTGGAGCAGAGCCGGGAGGTGGGGGGTATATCGCCCAGCGGATGCTGTCCGCTAAAGATGAAAAGAATGCCATTTGGGCAACGCTTTTGTTCAATGTAGCGCATTATGCCTTGCGTCCATGGCCATGGATATTAATCGCCCTCGCTTCTTTGATTATTTTCCCCGATTTGGCCGCTATACAAACCGCTTTCCCTTCCATTGACCCGAGTATAATCCGCGATGACTTGGCCTATCCCGCCATGATGACGCTACTCCCTGCTGGTGCAATTGGTTTGGTCGTAGCATCGCTTATTGCCGCATTTATGTCCACCATTTCATCTCATTTGAATTGGGGGTCATCTTATGTAGTCCATGATTTTTATCACCGCTTTGTGCGTCCAACGGCCAGTGAAAAACATTTGGTGGCTGTGGGACGTTGGTCCACTGCCTTGTTGATGCTGTTTTCAGCTCTCTTTGCGTTGGTATTGAGCAACGCGCTTCAGGCTTTTCAAATTCTACTGCAAATTGGGGCAGGTACGGGCTTACTCTTTATTTTACGCTGGTTTTGGTACCGCATTAATGCCTACAGTGAAATCACCGCCATGGTCGTTTCCTTTCTTTTGGCCATTTACTTTCAAGTTTTGCATACGCGTTTTGGGTTCTCACCCATCGCCAACGACTTGCAGTTTCTTTTGAGTGTGGGCTTAACAACTTTGGCTTGGGTCGCCGTTACGCTCTTGACCGCGCCCAGCGATATGGAAACCTTGACCCATTTTGTCCGAAAAATTCAACCGGGAGGACCTGGCTGGGCCAAAGTGCGCGAGCAAATGCAAGCAGAAGAGCTCACCGCCAAAGGCTGGTCTATTCCCACGGGAATATTGTGCATGCTGGTGGGAGCCTTTGCCATTTATTCCGCCTTGTTTTCCACCGGTTATTTTATTTACGGAAAAACGGGAGCAGGATTGCTTTTAGCCGCCCTCTGTCTATTCAGTTTTCTCCTTCTTTGGCGCCTGTCGAAGAAAATCATGGATTAGTTTACTTTCGAAAACAAAAGGAAAGTTAATGGGGTTTATTGGTACACCCGAATGTAATCGATAACAAATTCTTGTGGGAAAATGCTTTCATCGACTTCCCCCCCAAAGTGTCCACCAATGGCCAAGTTGAGCAAGAGATAGAACGGCTGATTAAACGGCCATACTTCTTCGCTCTTGTCTTCTGGGGCAAAGGTATATACCAATGCATCGTCTACATAGAAGGCAATGCGGTCTTTGTTCCAATCGGCAGTGTAGCGGTGGAAGCCTTCTTCTATGTTGGGTAGCGCAGTGGTCTTGGTGTTGGCGAAGTCTCCGCTTGCGGCTTTGGTGTGGAGGGTAGTAAAGATCTCGCCGGGGGCGCGTCCTACATATTCCAGGACATCGATTTCCCCGCAGAGCGGCCAACCCACTTGATCTATATTATTCCCTAACAGCCAAAATGCAGGCCAAACTCCTTGTCCTTTTGCAAGCTTTGCGCGTACTTCAAAACGACCGTATTGAAAGCTTTTTTTTCCTTTGGTATGGATACGGGTAGAGGTGAAATGATCGCCTTCTTTTTCTGCTTTAATGTAGAGCAAACCGTTTGCTAATCGATGATTGGTTGTGGTGTAAATTTGACGTTCACGGTTTCCCCAACCACATAAATTTGGGCAACCGTCGCCTTCAGCAAAATTCCACACGCTGGTATCGAGGCTGCTGCCATCGAATTCTTCTGCCCACACTAATTTTTGTTCTTGTGCCTTCAGCCAAAAACAACTCAACAGCACTCCCGTCCAAAATATTTTCTTCATTTTTTTTACTCGTTTTCCGCTCTGTTTTTCGCCAATTGCGCTGAGATTTCGTTGGCGCGTTCTTCGGTAATGTTATAGCTGCGCATAATCAACATCGCGAGTAGGGTTCCTGCCATGGGGAAAAAGCAGAAGAAGGCGAGTAGGCCGTCCACCGCTCCTTGTTGGTCCACGGTGGCTAAATCGGGATTAAAGCCCACTACGGTAATGATAACTCCGCTTAATGCTCCAGCAATGGCATAGCCCACTTTGACCATCCACCAGTAAATGGCACCAAAAATACCTTCGCGGCGCTTTCCTGTTTTGATTTCGTCTAGGTCAATAACATCAGCGGTCATCGACATCATAATGGTGAATAAACTGCCAATCCCAAAGGAGAAGAAGGGCAAGCCAATGATGTACATCCACGGCTTCCCGGGGATGAACAAGAAATACAACATGGTATAGCCCACTAAAGAAATGGACTGAGAAATCATAAAGGCTTTTTTCTTGCCCCATTTTTTTGACATCCAAGCTATGGTGGGAATGACAATAAAGGTCGTTCCTAGAGCGCCTAAACAACCAAACATGGAAACCCAAATCCCACTGGCATCAGCATCGCCATTGAAGAGGGAGTAAACAATAACAAAAAAGGTGAGGGAAGCCACCGTATTGAAAGCGTTGTAGATGAGGAAAGTTGCCCCACAAAGTTTGCGGAATTCCGGAATTTCAAAAGCATCGCCAAAGCTGATTAAGATTTTCTTGACGCTATTCCCAATATTGGTAGCGTTTACAGGTTCATAATCTTCATCTAAGGTTGAGTTGCTTTTGATAAAGATTGCGGGGACCATGGCACAGAGTGCACAAGGAATGGCGACCCAAATGGCCAATTGGCGCACGGCAACATCGGCGGAGGGGAACCATTCTGGGTCATACATGATGATCCAAAACAAGGGAGCAATGACCCAGGCCCATTGTCCAATCCATTGAGCGATGGCCATGATATTGGTGCGTTCGTGAAAATCATCGCTCATCTCATAGCCCATGGCTACATAAGGTACACTGAACAAGGTCAAACCAAAATAGAAGACCAAAGACCACAAAAAGAAATACCAAAAGTTGTATTGCAGACTATCTTCTTTGAACAATTGCCACATAAAAATATAGGCGATTCCCATGATGAGTCCTCCAAGCATAACATACTGTCGGCGTCTTCCCCATTTGGACTTGGTATTGTCGGAAATAAAGCCCATTACTGGATCGGTAATGGCATCGAAAAAGCGGGGGAAGAGGAAGATGAGTGACCACATCCAGCCAGAAAATCCGAGATCTTCGACCAAGACGACCATGAAAATCCCTAAGATGGCCGGGAACATTTGGTTGGCGAACATGCCAATGCCGAAGGCAATTTTTTGTCCCATGGGGACGCGAGCGGTAGTTAATTCGTTTGACATATGT
>WTJP01000012.1:0-3750 GCA_011526275.1 Candidatus Arcticimaribacter sp.
TTAAGCCTGCCGCTAGCGTTCATCCTGAGCCAGGATCAAACTCTTCGTTGTAGTTTGTTTTAAATTGTCTACAACTAAAGCAAATTGATAGGTCTCAAAATGGTTTTGTTCTATATGTATCTCTTGATACACGCTGTCATTTTCTATTCTTTCAAAGATCGTTTGCCAAAGCTATTACCCCTTAGCGGGTGCAAATATAAAACCCTTTTTCTCCTCCCACAACACTAGTGAGTAAAAAAATTTGAAGTTTTTTTTGATTTAAAAATAAGGGGCTGCATTACAGTGTATTATGCTATTGAAAAAAATTCCAAACTAAACCAAATCGCAAGATACTGTCGCGGTAAGGGTAGCCAACGGCACTGTAATAGTCGTATCCAGTAAAGGCAGCATTGGCATGTTCATAGCGGAAATAAAAACGCGCTTGCCTGATTTTCCCGTTAAAGAATACATCAACACGTGGATAATCGCCTATCTGTTGTTGGTCTTGTCGCATAAAGTCCCCCAACAAAGGATTGTATTGATCGGCATAAAACCCAGTGAAATACTGACCAGTAACCCCCGTTTGAACGTGTAAGGCCTTTTTAAACATATCAGTAGTTAAGGCCAAGGTCGTGCGAACATTCCATTCGGGAACATTGATAACCGGCACTCCGCCATTGACTGAACTATCATCGTTCGTTACTTTTTGGTATTGGGCAGTAGTGGTAAGACTAAACTTCCAAAAGTTGTAATGCGAAGTATAACGTGCTTTTAAATAAGTCAAAGGATTACTTTGCAGCACTTCGGTGAACATTTGACTGGGCAACAAAGGAAGTTCCTCCCCTTCTCCTAGCGTCGGGAATACCTGATTGTAGTAGGTATAGTTGTCCAAGCGTTGTAACCAAGCAGACACGGCACCCCATTTGGGATGTGAAAGCGTTGCTGAGAGACTACTGATTTTCTCATTGGCTAGTTCGGTGTTGTGCCAGTTGTAGCTCGCATAGTCACTCTT
Source organism: Candidatus Arcticimaribacter sp. (assembly GCA_011526275.1). Taxonomy (GTDB): domain Bacteria; phylum Bacteroidota; class Bacteroidia; order Flavobacteriales; family Flavobacteriaceae; genus Arcticimaribacter. Next base: position 992 of record WTJP01000012.1, read on the forward strand.
GTAACGAATAAAGTTGAAGTTGGGACTGCGGTTAATGAAACTAGCTTTCCCCAAAAAATACAGTTGATTGGGGAGCGTGATTTTAGCTTTTAAGCTAATCTCGTCACTTAAACGATCGCTAAATAGGGTCTTATTAAAGTGGGCGGTAAAATTAAATCCACGCCACAAAAAGTCATAGTCGGCATTTAAAAAGGTTTGATTGGTATTCAATTCCAAGGGTAAACCATCGAGTGGGTCCACTTCTTCGATCACCAAAAAGCGATACAGTAGATTAGAGAAGGAAATCCCTGCGCGGAGTTTCCCTATGACTGGATTCTTGATTTTAGTCTCCAAGCTATTGCGCACAATCGCCCATTGCAAGTCGTCTTGCACTCCCCCACCAGTGCCATTAACACCAAAATAAGCAGAGGATCTCGGGTCTTGGTAATTATAGTACTTCGACTCATTGGTAAACTGATGTCCTACTGTCCAACTCGATGCTGTGCTGTCCTTGGCATGAACCAATGCATAATGATGCTCAAAGAAAGAACGCTTCCCTTTTAAGGTATTGATTGCATCGTTTAACTGCACCTGTAAAACCGACCGCTCTAGAAAGTCTGGATCTCCCGATTCAAAGAGGGGAATACCGTCGGGAGTAATCCCTCCATTTTCTTGATTCTCGTGTCGTTGTGAGACATAGTGAAACTTGGCCTTGTAGCGCTCGTTGAAACTCTGGTAGGTCATCGACAAACGCAAAGCTACCGAGGCTGAACGTTGATTGAGGTATTTCCCCAAAGAACGCATCCCGCGATAAGCGATAGCAAAATTGAACTGCGGACTGGTATTGACCGAAATGGTAGCATCGGACAATTGTCCTTGCTCCATGGTAGTCCTAAAATACAATTCGGTAAACGGAGTGGGAACACGATAGTATTTTACGTCTTCGATTTCAAAATAGGCATAGTGCTTTGAACGCGCCCCCATTTGAGGCTGCAAACTCGTTTCGGAAAAATCGTGACCCAAGCGATTAAATGCAGAGGCCATATTTACAAAAGGGAGAAGTTCAAAATAATCGCGGCGCAAGAAGTTTGCTTTATACTCTTTCTGTATCGTTGTTGTGGTGTCTACGAAAACTGTTTGCTTCCCTTGCTGGAAAATCTTGTACATGTCGATGGTCGCACTATCGATAATAGCCTCAACCTCTTCTTTGACAATAAACCCAGGCTTGGTCTTTAGGCTATCTCTTTTGACCGAGAGTGTATCTAAGTTCTTTACTAAAGAATCGATTTCCAAGACCACCGTTTCTTGTACCTCTTCTGCAGAAAAATCAAGGCTGTTGGTAGAGGGTACACTTTCAGCAGCGGATGCAATAGCGTTTGTGTTTTGTGCCTTAAGCTGAAAAAAACTTAAAAGAACAACGACAAAGAAATACCGATAGGGCATGAGAAGCTATATTTTGTGCGAAGTTATAATTAAATTTGGATTGATGTTTTAAAAAATATCCTACTTGAACACGATACAACCACTTCGACCCAAAGTAAAGATTTGTTGCATTTCCAATCCGAAAGAGGCTGCGCTTGCCCTGCATTACGGAGCCGATATTCTAGGTTTAGTTGGCGAAATGCCCAGTGGTCCCGGTATCATAAAAGACGATGAAATTTCAGCGATTACGCGTATGAGCCCACCAGGAGTTGATACTTTTCTACTTACATCAGAAACGACCACTGCAGGCATACTCGCTCACGCAAACCGCACCCATACCAAAAGCATTCAATTGGTCGATGCAGTTGAACATTCGGTTTACGGTGAATTACGCACTGCTTTGCCTTATGTCAATTTAATTCAAGTGATTCATGTAATGGATGAAAACGCTATTGAAGAAGCCAAAGCCATCGCTCCATTTGTCGATGCTTTATTACTCGATAGTGGAAACCCTAACCTAGCGGTAAAAGAATTGGGCGGAACGGGTCGTACCCACAATTGGGATTTAAGCAGAACCATAGTCGAAGAGGTGAACATTCCTGTGTTTCTCGCGGGTGGTTTATCGCCCCACAATATTGCAGCAGCCTACGAAAGGGTACAGCCTTATGGTTTTGATTTATGCAGCGGGGTGCGCACTAACGGACATTTGGACGAAGAAAAACTAAACGCATTTTTCAAGGCATTGCATGGCGCTACTTCCCACACAGTTTAGCGATCTGCTAGAAGCAGGAACCGATGAAGCCGGGAGAGGTTGTCTCGCCGGGCCAGTAACGGCCGCTGCAGTTATTTTACCCAAAGACTTTTCGCATCCCCTTCTCAATGACTCCAAAAAACTGACGGATAAACAACGTTATGCTCTTCGTCCGATTATTGAAAAAGAAGCCCTCACTTTTGCTGTGGCACATTGCAGCATAGAAGAAATTGAGGAACTCAATATATTACACGCATCCATCAAGGCAATGCACAAAGCCATTGCCGGTTTAGCCAAAACCCCTGCATTTATAGCTGTAGATGGCAACCGCTTTCACCCTTATGAAAAAATCCCACATCAATGCGTGATTAAAGGAGACGGAAAATACCAGAACATTGCCGCTGCTTCCATTTTAGCCAAAACCTATCGCGATGATTTGATGATGGAACTTCACCGAGATTACCCTCATTACTCTTGGGATAAAAACAAAGGTTACCCAACCAAAAGCCATCGCGAAGGAATTCGAGAGAATGGGATTAGTCCGCACCACAGAAAATCTTTTCGATTACTCCCCGAACAACTTCAAATTGATTTTTGATTTCTTAAT
>WTJP01000012.1:3850-12537 GCA_011526275.1 Candidatus Arcticimaribacter sp.
TTTTTGATTTCTTAATTTTACACTCATAAATTTCGTTTATGCAATTTCCTTCCAGTGTACGCCCCCTCTTTCTCTTCTTCTTTTTTGCTTTCATGCTTATCTCTTGTGAGGAGGCAAAACAAAACACGACTACTTTGGTCGATTGGGTACCGCAAAACACGGCCTTTGTATTGCAATTGAACAACAGCAACGAAGTGGAGGGAGCATTGAAAAACAACGGTGTTTTCCAGTCCCTTATGAAAGACTCTCCCTTGCTTTCTGACAAGATCATGGAGATGGCAGCAGCCAACGAAGGCCCAAAGATGATTAGCATTACCCCCTTTGGAAAGGAAGAAAAAGCGGTGAGTGTAGTGTATAAATCGGCTTTAGACAGCAGCTATCTCGCTCTCCCAAGCATGGATTATAGCGGGCAAAAGATATTTATTGACAAAACCACCTACACTGCATTTGTCGATGGCTTTGCACTGCACTCCGACAGTAAAATCATCTTGGAGAACTGCATTCGCAATTACCAACAAAAAGCCAAAGGTATAGCCGAAACGGCCTTTTACACCATTGCCAAAACCGCAGACGAAGACGCGCCTTTGAGCTTTCACTTTAAAGGAAACAGCACCAATAGCTTTAAGGAACTCTTAGGCACTATGCCGCTTTTCCCAAAAATTGGCGATAGCTGGGCCAGTGTCGATGTACAATTTTCACCCAAAACCATAGAAGCTGATGGATTGCTTCAGGTAGTCGATTCGGTTGGGGATCCTGTGGGCTTACTCCATTCGAGTTCTCCCAAGAAAACGGTCATCACCCAAGCCATTCCATCAACCGCTGCTTCGGCTTTTGTACTTACAATCGACAATGTACAATTGTTGGAAGATAAGTTTAAAAAGTGGGTGCTTTATCACAATCTAGCTACCCTGTCCACCGACCTCTCTGCCCTAAGTGGTGTAGATGAATTGGGCTTGGTGCAACTCAACCAAGAAATCGGTTTGATCTTTCACCTGCGCGATGAAGCTTCTGCCGAAGCGAACTTTATCCCGGAAAGTCAACAAAAAAAATACCGCGAGGTGGGCTATTACAAAACCTCCCTCCCACGCGAGTTAACCCTTGCCGTGATGAGTCTAGGGGAACAAGTGAACGCAAAATGGGTCGCCAAAATGGACGATTTCCTCTTCTTTGGTGAAAGTGAGACCGGAATAAAAGCACTTATTGCGGCCTATAAAGACCAAAAAACACTGGAATATTCCACCGCTTTTAAACAGTTTGCAGAAGAAACACTTTCTGAAAAGAGCAGCCTGTTGTGGATTGGCAACACCGCTAAACTTAAAAAAGAAAACGATACACAAGCATTTTGGAAAGCACTGGACACCGAAAAATTTCCCTACGCTGCTTTCCAAGGAGTGGTTGAAAACGATTTTATGCACCTGCATTTTCGTTTGCACTACAGCGAAAAAGAACTCCCCAAAGCTAGCGTGACCAATGTTGGAATTATTAGTTTAGAACAGCCCGTAGCCACAGCGCCACAGTGGTTAAAAAATCACCGAACCAAAGAAAAAGACATCGCTGTTCAAGATGAAAACAACACCCTTTATTTGTACTCCAACAGCGGTACCCTTTACTGGAAAAAGCAACTATCGGGTAAAATTCAAGGGGCTATTCAACAAGTAGATCTTTACAAGAACGGTCGTTTGCAAATGGCTTTCCGCACTGAAAATCGTTTTTATATACTGGACCGCAACGGGAAAGTTGTCCCTCCTTTCGACAAAAAGGTGAGTAGCGATGCACCCGTTCAACCCTTGGCTGTTTTTGACTACGATCAAAGCCGTAATTACCGTTTTGTGTTGGCACAAGGAAAAAGTGTTCAAATGCTCGACCGCAAAGGGAAGCGCGTGAGTGGTTTTAAATTCACCAAAAGCGATGCGCCTTTAACGGCAGCACCCAAACACATCCGCATTGATCAAAAAGATTATATCGTAGTTCAAGAAGAAAACAAACTCCCCAAGATTTTAAATCGTACAGGGAAACCAAGGGTGCAAATCAAAGGGTCGTTTCAACCTTCGGGAGAAGCCGTTTACTCCTATTTAAAAACCTTTACCACCACCGATGCCGCTGGAAACCTTATTCAAATCGACGGAAAAGGTAATGTGGTCACTACGCCTCTTGAGCTTAAAAAAGGACACCGCATTACCACAACTACCAAGTCGTTGGTGAGTCTTTCTGAAAATAATTTAACCATTAAAGGGATTCCTGTGGATTTACCTTTTGGACAATACAGCGCTCCGAAGATTTTCTACCTCAACAATATCGTCTATGTCTCGGTAACCGATACAGAAGCGCAGAAAGTGTATTTGTTTTATAGCGACGGACGCGCAGTTCCTGGCTTCCCTGTCTATGGAACTTCAGCCATTGACCTAAGTAATGCCGACAAAGACAAGGCCATTGAATTTGTGGTACAGGCAGAAGACAAAGACCTTTTAATCTATAAAATTAAATAGCGATTTCAGCCTCGAATAAGGTGGAGAAATGACGTAAGACTTTTTCCTTCACTTCGTCCAAAGGCACCTTCCGTTTTAATTCCCGCTCTAGGGAAGTAACCGCTTTTCCCTGGATTCCACAGGGGATGATATAATCGAAATACCGTAGATCGGTATTTACATTTATGGCAAAACCGTGCATGGTGACCCAGCGACTCGCTTTTACACCCATGGCGCAAATTTTTCGTGCAAAAGGGGTGCCTACATCTAACCAGACGCCTGTTTCTCCCTCACTGCGTTCGGCAGCAAGCCCGTATTCTTTCAAGGTCAAAATAATCGCCTCTTCTAGCAATCGAAGGTATTTGTGAATATCGGTAAAGAAATTCTCCAAGTCCAAAATGGGGTAGCCCACCAATTGACCTGGACCGTGAAAGGTGATATCTCCTCCGCGATTGGTTTTAAAAAACGCCACTCCTTTTTCTTTGAGTTGTGCCTCGTTAAGCAGTAAATGCTTGGGCAAGCCACTTTTACCCAAAGTAATGACAGGGGGGTGTTCGACCCAGTAGAAATAGTTGGGAGTGGGTTGGGTTTCTTCAGCATCGCGATTTTTACGCTTTAGATCGACGATCGCTTGAAGTTTTTCTTCTTGCAAATCCCACACGGGTTTGTAGGCCTTGTTTCCAAGGTCGATTACTTCTACTACAGGGTTGCGTTGTTTATCCAAATTGATTGGTGTTGTTGAGAATAACCAGTGCGGCTATCGTTCCAGGTACCCAGCCGCAAAGGGTGAGCAAAAATACAATAAGAATTGAACCACAGCCAGCATCCAACACTGCTAGGGGCGGAAAAATAATGGCCAATAAAACACGAAATAAACTCATGATAAAAAAAGATTCAGTAGGCTAATTTAACAACTTTGAATTGTTGCAGACTCCTTATCTTTGCTAAAATTTTTTACTATGGCCGGTCTTAGCGAGCAGGAAATCATTCGAAGAGAGAAATTAGCAAAATTGAGAGCCTTGGGCATTGACCCCTATCCCGCTCCCCTCTTCCCCGTAGATCACAGTTCGGAAGACATTAAAAACAACTTTGAAGAAGGAAAGAAAGTGGTCATCGCAGGCCGCTTGATGTCTCGCCGTATTCAAGGGAAGGCCAGTTTTGCCGAATTACAAGACAGCAAAGGCCGCATTCAAGTGTACTTTAATCGCGACGAAATTTGCACGGGAGAAGACAAAACATTGTACAATGAGGTGTATAAAAAACTCCTCGATATTGGTGATATCATTGGATTGGAAGGAACGCTTTTCACCACCCAAGTTGGAGAGAAAACGGTACAAGTGACTTCGTTTTCTGTCTTAAATAAAACCTTACGTCCACTGCCCTTACCCAAAACCGATGCAGATGGAAAGGTCTATGACGAATTCAACGACCCAGAATTGCGCTACCGCCAACGCTATGTCGATTTAATTGTCAACCCCAAAGTAAAAGACACTTTTATCAAGCGCACAAAAATCACCAACAGCATTCGCTCTTTCTTCAATGAACGCGATTACCTGGAAGTAGAAACCCCCATTTTACAACCCATTCCGGGGGGTGCATCAGCTCGGCCATTTATTACCCACCACAACGCCTTAGACATTCCGCTTTATTTGCGTATCGCCAACGAACTCTATTTAAAACGACTCATCGTTGGAGGTTTTGATGGGGTATATGAATTCTCGAAAGACTTTAGAAACGAGGGAATGGACCGTACCCACAACCCCGAGTTTACCGTTATGGAACTGTATGTCGCCTATAAAGACTACTTCTGGATGATGGAAACCACAGAGGCACTCTTGGAAAAAGTAGCGGTGGAATCGAATGGGAGTACTGCCGTTACAGTAGGAGAAAACACCATTGACTTTAAAGCACCTTATCCTCGTGTTCCCATTTTAGAAGCAATCAAAACCCATACGGGAATTGATGTATCAGAGATGGGAGAAGAAGAATTGCGCGAAACCGCCAAAGGACTCGGCCTAGAAGTAGACGAAACCATGGGGGTTGGGAAACTCATCGATGAAATCTTTGGGGAAAAATGTGAACACCACTACATACAGCCTACCTTTATTACCGACTACCCCAAAGAAATGAGTCCGCTAACCAAAGAGCACCGCAGCAACAAACGCCTTACCGAACGCTTTGAGTTAATGGTAAACGGAAAAGAGTTGGCCAATGCCTATTCCGAGTTAAACGACCCCATCGACCAACGCGAGCGCTTTGAGGAGCAACTGCGTTTGAGCGAAAAAGGCGACGATGAGGCCATGTTTATCGATCAAGATTTCCTTAGAGCTTTGGAATATGGTATGCCGCCAACATCAGGAATTGGGATTGGTATCGATCGCTTGGTGATGTTGATGACCAACAACAGTTCCATTCAAGAAGTACTTTTCTTCCCACAAATGCGCCCTGAGAAAAAAGCGGTGGAACTCACCGAAGAAGAAAAATGCATCTTCGATCTATTGAAAAAAAGCAACCCCATCGCGCTCGACAGCCTAAAAGAACAGGCAGGCCTAAGCAATAAAAAATGGGATAAAGCCCTAAAAGGACTCGCCAAAAAAGGGGTGTCTAAGGTCGAGAAAAACGACGATGGGCTTTGGGTAAAGCTAAACTAACTGAAACGCTTTAAACTGTTTTTAACCACCCCTCAAAAGCGTCGAGTGTAAAGGCGATATCTTCGTAAGAAAGCGCATCGTTTAAAAAGTAACTTTCAAAAGCACTTGGAGGTAAATATACCCCACGGTCGAGCATCCCATGAAAATAGGCTTTAAAGTGATCGTTGTTCCCCAATGCGGCCGTTTCAAAGTCAAGCACAGGCGTTTCCGTAAAGTGCAGCGATAACATAGACCCCAAACGATTGAATTGATGCGGGAGTCCCTTTTTCTCGATAAGCGCTTGCATGCCTTCATGCAATTGGGCGGTTTTATCGTCTAGGCGTGCAAAGAGTGCCTTGTCTTCTTGTAACAAGCGAAGGGTGGTTAATCCTGCGCGCATGGCCAACGGATTTCCGCTCAATGTTCCCGCCTGATAGACCGGGCCTTCTGGCGCCAATTCTTTCATTATTTCTGCCCGAGCGGCAAATGCTCCAACGGGTAAACCTCCGCCAATAACTTTCCCAAAGGTGACCAAATCGGCTTGAATCCCAAGGCGTTCTTGGGCACCCCCTAGGGCCAAACGGAAGCCTGTCATTACCTCATCAAAAATCAACAAGGCTTGGTGTTGGTCGCACAAAGCGCGTAGTCCTTCCAAAAAGCCTTTTTGCGGAAGAATACAACCCATGTTCCCTGCTACGGGTTCGATGATGATGGCAGCGATGGAATCGGCATGTTGATGGAAGAGTTCTTCCACACTCGCCAAATCGTTGTATCGCGCCAATAAAGTATCTTTTGCTGTTCCTTGGGTTACTCCCGGACTGTTAGGCGCACCAAAAGTCACAGCACCACTTCCTGCCTGAATTAAAAAGGCATCGGAATGCCCGTGGTAACAACCTGCGAATTTGATGATTTTCTCTTTGCCGGTATAGCCTCGCGCTAAGCGCACTGCACTCATACAAGCCTCTGTCCCAGAATTGACAAAACGCACCTTGTCGATATTGGGTACGGCTTGCACTACCAGTTCTGCGATTTCAGTTTCTAGAGCAGTGGGAATTCCATAGGAGGTCCCTTTTTCTGCCTGTGCTTGTATGGCTTCAATTACTGCTGTTTGCGCGTGCCCCAAGATCATGGGTCCCCAACTGGAAATGTAATCGATCAATCGGTTTCCGTCTTCGTCGAAGAGGTAAGCTCCTTTTGCTTTTTCAACAAAAATGGGGGTTCCTCCCACCGATTTAAAAGCGCGAACAGGGGAATTGACCCCACCGGGAATGACTGTTTTTGCCGCTTCAAAGAGGGCACTACTGCGTTGGTACAACATATTATTTTTTTGGAAGAACTAGTTCTTGCCCCAGGTAAATGGTATTGTCTTTTAAACCATTGGCACGCTTAAGGGCTTCGAGTTCTAAATTTAACTTTTTAGCAATTGAATATAGGGTATCGCCCGCTTGAACGGTGTAAAGCGGTGTGTTTCCTCTTTTCGGGGGTTTTGCTTTTGGAGCTGTCAAGACCACTTTTTCTTTTTTGTCGTAAGCATCTAAATCAAAGCGTTCGATAAGACGAATTAATTTATCGGGGTATTTAGGGTCGGTAGCATAGCCCGCTTTCTTCAACCCCTTCGCCCAAGCTTTGTAATCTTTCTTCCCTAAACGGAAAAGAAAAGCATAACGATCACGTGTGGTCAAGAAAAGGGAATGATCGCGATAAGACGTTCCAGCATCGGCATAGACCCGAAAACACTCTCCCTTTTCGTCGTCGTCGTGGTAAATTCTTCCACCTTCCCATCCGCGGTGGCATTTGATCCCAAAATGGTTGTTGGCTTCTACAGCCAAGCGGCCTTCCCCAAAGCCAGACTCCAAGAGCCCCTGTGCAAGGGTAATACTCGCAGGGATTTTATAGTCGCGCATTTCACGTTGCGCAATGGGACCAAATAGGGTGAGGTAGTTGTGCACCTTTTCGTCGGTGGTTAAGGGGCGTTTAGGAAGTGTTTTCTCTGCCTCGACTTTAGGTACTATTTTTTTTGTTTGCTGCTTTTTGGGGGTAGCAACGGTAGTTGGCGTCTTTTTGCGAACACTTTTGGTCACGCTACAACTTCCTAAAAAGAAGATACAGCCCAACAATAAAAACACCCTTACACCTGAATACATGGACGATTTTTTTCTTTTTGTCGTTGGTTGAAGCCCTCGATGGCTTGTACTCCTCCTGTGTGTATCACCAATACATTTTTTCCCCAGCGCCATGCGTTGTTTTTTATCAGTGTAAAAATACCAAAAAGCATTTTTCCTGTATAGGTTGGGTCGAGAAGAATTTGATGGGTTTGGTAAAAATCATTGATAAAATGCACCAGTTGGTCGGGTACTTTCCCATAGCCACCGAAAATAAAATCGTCTACCAAGGTGTTGGATACTCCTTTTGGGACTTGCTGCTCAATCAATGCATCGACCTTAGGGTCGTTTACGGCTTTAAACCCCAGCAGTTGTTGTTGCGCGGTACAACTTTGGCTTAATCCAATATAGGTACCCCCCGTACCCACTGCTACAGCAACTGTATCGAACAGCTCATCGTTCGCTGTCAATATTTCCCGACAGCCTTTGATGGCCAAAGCATTGGTTCCTCCTTCGGGCAATAGTGTATAAGCGTTTTCACTTAAGCGGGTTTTAACCAAAGGGGCTTCCTCCTTTTCTCGGTAATCCGCTCGAGTGAGAAAAACCAATTCCATGCCTTGGTTTACACAAAATTTCAGGGATGGATTTAAGGGCTTATTGGCCAATTCTTCTCCCCGAACAAACCCCAAGGTGGGAAGATTGAATTGTTTTCCGGCGGCCGCAGTTGCCACCAAATGATTGGAATAGGCCCCGCCAAAAGTAGCCACTCCAGCTGCTTGATTTGTTTTAAAGGAGTCGAAATTGTAGCGCAATTTGCGGAACTTATTCCCTGAAATGTAGGGATGGAGTTGGTCTTCCCTTTTGATTGTAATGGAAATACCGTTTATTTGTGTAATAAATTCATTTTGAACAAGCTGTGGGGTAATCCAATCCATAGTGCAGTTGTTTCAAAGGTACACTTTTAAGCCATTAAGCCGAAAGAATTATGTTGGGAGATCAAAAACTAGAAGAAGGGGATTACTACCTATCGCCAGAGGGTTACAAGGTGTTTACCGAACAATACCATTTAAAAAGAGGGTACTGCTGTGAAAGTGGTTGCCGCCACTGTCCCTATGGTTTTAACCAGCCAAAAAAGAGGCATTAATTTTGATATGCTTACCTTAGTGTAACCAAGAAACAGTCACGATGCGAAATTTATTCTTATTATCCGTTTTGCTACTAAGTGTGAGTTGTTCCAGTATCCGTGTTTTTGCGGATCACGACAGTAGCGTAGATTTCTCCAACTACTCCACCTATGCTTTTTTTAAGCCAGGTATCGAAGAAATTGAAATTTCCGATTTAGATAAACGCCGTATTCTGCGCGCAATTGAAGGGCAAATGGAAGCAAAAGGCTTGTCCATTTCCTCCACTCCCGATCTATTGATCAACATTGCGGTTAAAGCCACCGATCGTGTGGTGGTCAACAACAATAACCTCGGTTGGGGCTGGGG
>WTJP01000154.1 GCA_011526275.1 Candidatus Arcticimaribacter sp.
AAAGGCATGAAAATAGGTTTTGGTGCGATTGGGAAAGGCTATGCTGCCGATAAGGTGAAATCACTCTTGCAGGCCAAAGGAGTTAGCGGTGGGATTGTCAATGCCTCGGGCGATCTTTCGGCTTGGGGGGTGCAGCCCGATGGGCAACCGTGGCAGGTAGCTTTGGTCAATCCAAAGAATAAAAATAAAGTGTTTGCTTGGTTTCCCATTAATGACAGAGCCGTGGTTACTTCGGGAGATTATGAGCGCTATCTCCTTATGGATGGAAAACGCTACGGTCACATCATCAACCCCAAAACGGGCTATCCCGCTCAAGGGGTAATTAGTTGTACCGTGTTTGCCCCTAAAGCCGAGTTGGCCGATGCCTTGGCTACCGCACTTTTTGTGTTGGGAATAGAAAATGGGTTGTATTTTGTAAATCAATTGCCCGAAGTCGATGCGATTTTGATCGACGATGAGGGGAAGTTACACGCATCAAAAAATATAGAAGTAGATGAAACGATTTAAAGGTTTGTTCTTTTTTGCTAGTATGCTCGTGCTGCAGGCATGTACTGTTGTTCAAGAGTACAATAAAATAGCCATTAATGATGGAGACATGGAACTAACCGCCTTTCCCTGTGAGCGTTTCGAGACGAATTTTCAAATCTACCGTGAAGCTGCTGCTGGCGCTAACGGTGGTAAAACTGGAGGAGGTTGTGGCTGTAATTAAACGATTGTGTTATTGCTTACTTCTCTTGTGTTGGGGCGTGACTCATGCGCAAAAGGATTCCTTGGCGCAGTTCAAGAAAAAAGTCTTGGAAAGTGTTGAGGTCGATTTGCTGATGAGTTACTATGAACAAGAAGGGACACACGCTGCCGTAACGGGTGGCTTGGGGAATGAATATTTAACCGATTATAATCCGACTGTAGTGGTGCGTATTCCCATGAATGAAGATGCGGTTTTAACAGCTGATGTCGGTATGTCTGCCTACACCTCGGCCAGTTCAAGTAACGGAAATCCCTTTAATCGAACAGGGGCGTCGGGCGAGGGGCAAGCCGGTGCTTATCCCCGTGGAAGCTCTTCTGGAAATCCGCCCAAAGGCTCTCCTTGGATCACGTCTTCGGGCGCATCGGGGAAAGACGTTTTGACCACACTCAATGTCGCCTACCAGAAAGCCAGCGATGACCGCAATCGGTATTGGGGAGTTAATTTAGGTGGCTCAACAGAATACGACTATGAGTCTTTTAATTTTGGTACATCCTTCGCTCGAATGTGGAACCAAAAAAACACAGAATTGTCTGGGAAAGCGCAGTTCTTTTTCGATCGTTGGAAACCCATTATTCCCACTGAACTTCATGAATACGAACTTTTCCAAAACACCTTTCTCTATGACCAAGACAGTTACTTTCGTGGGGTGAGTATCATGGATGATCAAGGAAACAGTGTAGCCGCTTACCGCCCGGATAATTTCACCTCTTACAGCTTTGTTCATCGCAATTCCTATTCGTTCTCCTTGGGACTATCTCAAATATTAACGCCCAAGATGCAAGCAGCCGTTTTTATGGATGTCGTGGTGCAAGAAGGTTTGCTTTCCAATCCACTTCAACGGGTGTACTTTGAAGATAGAGACGATTATTATGTCGGAAATTTTCGAACGCTGGGAAATTATACCTCTCCCTCCAACGACGATTTATTTCACTTGGCCGACGATGTAGAGCGCTTGCCCAACCGAAGAGTTAAAGTGCCTTTGGGCATGCGGTTAAATTATTATTTAAATGAGTATGTAGTGTTGCGCAGTTACTACCGCTACTATACCGATGACTGGGGGATTGACTCCAATACTTTGCAGTTTGAATTGCCCATCCGATTAAACCTTAGCTGGAAATTAACACCCATTTATCGTTTCTACAATCAAACAGCAGCCAACTATTTCGCTCCCTACAATGCGCATCAATCCACCCAAGATTTCTATACCTCCGATTATGATTTATCGGGCTTTAGCAGTCATCAATGGGGACTCTCGATGGGATATCGCGCGGTTTTATCGGGCTTAAAGATTGCTGACTTTGGATTAAAGTCGGCCCAACTAAGGGCGCAACAATACAACAGAAGTGACGGTTTGTCGGCTTTTATCGTTTCTACCGCTTTCCAATTTGTTTTGGATCAATAAGCCAAAAGCTTTGCGATAAATTGAGTAAATTTGTGCTTCGATATTTTCCATCATGCTAGAAAAACTTCAAATCATTCAACAGCGTTTCGATGAGGTTTCCGATCTCATCATTCAACCCGACATTATTGCCGATCAAAAGCGCTATGTGCAACTCAACAAAGAGTACAAAGACCTCAGTAAATTGATGGAAAAGGGGAAGTTGTATAAAACCCTATTATCGAATCAGGAAGAGGCGATGGAAATCATCAAAGACGGGAGTGATGAGGAAATGGTTGAAATGGCCAAAATGCAGTTGGATGAAGCAAAAGAAAGTCTTCCAGCTCTAGAAGAAGAAATTAAATTCTTGCTGATACCGAAAGATCCTGAAGACGCTAAAAATGTAGTCGTAGAAATACGTGCAGGAACAGGTGGAGATGAAGCCAGTATTTTTGCTGGTGACTTATACCGTATGTACACCAAATATTGCTCTGACCGTGGTTGGTCGGCCAGCTTAATGGACAGTAGTGAAGGAACAGCAGGTGGTTTTAAAGAAATCATCTTTGAAGTTTCGGGAGAAGATGTCTATGGTACCATGAAATTCGAATCGGGGGTGCACCGTGTGCAACGTGTACCGCAAACCGAAACTCAGGGGAGGGTGCATACTTCTGCCGCAACGGTCATGGTTTTACCCGAAGCTGAAGAGTTTGATGTAGAGATCAATATGAACGATGTCCGAATCGATTACTTCTGTTCTTCCGGACCTGGGGGACAATCGGTCAATACCACCTACTCTGCAGTGCGTTTAACCCACGAACCTACGGGTATTGTCGCTCAGTGTCAAGACCAAAAGTCGCAGCACAAGAACAAGGACAAAGCCTTGAAAGTTTTACGTTCGCGTCTATATGAATTAGAGCTTTCTAAAAAGCTAGAAGCCGATGCCGAAAAACGAAATTCGCTCGTTTCTTCTGGAGACCGTTCGGCAAAGATCAGAACCTATAATTATCCGCAAGGGCGGGTAACCGATCATCGCATTGGTTTAACCCTATACGATCTTCAAAACATCATCAATGGCGATATCAGCAAGCTCATCGATGAATTGCAATTGTTCCAAAATACAGAGAAACTAAAAGAAGCAGGAGAGGTTTTTTAGCATGAATACAGCAGCACTTAAAGCAGAAATCCTTAAGAAGAAATCATTCTTGTGTGTGGGTTTGGATATTGACCTAGAAAAAGTTCCCGCTCAATTCCAAAACAGCCCAACCGCTTTGGTCGATTTCTCCAAGGCGATTATCGATGCCACTGCTCCTTATGCCGTAGCTTATAAACCCAACATTGCCTTCTTTGAAACCTATGGGGTTGAGGGAATGGCTGCGCTAAAGGAAGTTATCGATTACCTCAATCAAAATCACCCAGAAGTATTTACCATTGCCGATGCAAAACGTGGAGATATTGGAAATACGTCTACCCGCTATGCAAAAGCTTATTTTGAGACTTTGGGTTTTGACTCCATTACGGTAGCACCCTATATGGGGAAAGATTCTGTAGAGCCTTTCCTTGCCTTCAAAGATAAGTACACTATACTTTTGGCCTTAACCTCTAACCCGGGTTCTGCTGATTTTCAACGTATTTCTTCCGATGGCACTGCCTTGTTTGAAAAGGTACTAGCGACCTCGAAAACATGGGAAGGTAGCGAACAGTTGATGTATGTAGTGGGCGCTACTCAAGCCGATGCTCTTCAGAAAATTAGGGGGATCATACCTGATGCTTTTTTACTCGTGCCCGGTGTTGGGGCACAGGGGGGGAGCTTAGAAGAAGTTGCGCGTCATGGCTTAAATGAGAATGTAGGACTATTGGTCAATTCTTCTCGAGGCATCATTTATGCTTCACAAGGCGATGATTTTGCAGAAGCCGCAGCAACTGCAGCCAAAAACTTACAAGAACAAATGGCGCTATTGCTTGAACAAAACAATTTACTTTAATGCTGAACTATGCAATTTACCGCAATAAAGAAAGTCAACAATGGGTGACTTTTATTCACGGTGCTGGCGGCAGTTCAACCATTTGGTTTAAGCAAATAAAAGCTTTTTCTCGCTTTTTTAATTTATTACTCATCGACCTGCGTGGGCATGGAAAATCGAAACACCATATGCTCGATTTAACCAATAGTATTTACACTTTCGACGCTATTGCAGCAGACATCATGGAAGTTTTAGATCATGAGAAAATCAAGTCCTCGCATTTTATGGGAATTTCTTTGGGAACGATTTTAATCCGCACCATTGCTGAAAAATCTCCTGAGCGGGTGAACAGTATGATCATGGGAGGAGCAATTTTAAAGTTCAATTTTAAATCCCGTTTACTCATGCGTTTCGGGAATGCAACCAAGTCAATTTTACCTTATATGTGGTTGTATAAAATTTTGGCCTTTATCATCATGCCAAAGCGCAACCACAAAGAATCTCGCTTGTTGTTTATTCGCGAGGCTAAAAAGCTGTATCAAAAAGAATTTATCCGTTGGTTTAAGTTGACTTCCGAAGTGATTCCACTTTTAAAAGTGTTTCGCCAAAAGCAAATCAAGGTGCCTACACTTTATGTCATGGGGGAGCAAGACTATATGTTTTTACCGGCGGTTAGAAAAGTGGTAGAGCAACACCAGCGGTCTCAGCTACAGGTCATTCCAAATTGCGGACATGTGGTTAATGTCGAGCACCCACATCAATTCAATCAACTCTGCTTGCGTTTTCTCCAGCGCCTTTAAGAGAAAATAACCGTTTTGTTTTGATAGACCATCACCTTCCGGTTGGTGTGCAACTGAATGGCTTTGGAGAGAACAATTCGTTCTAAATCTCTTCCCTTTGCTATAAAATCTTGAACCGAATGCAGATGCGAAACATGGGTGATGTCTTGTGCAATGATTGGTCCTCCGTCTAGCTCTTCAGTTACATAGTGACTTGTCGCTCCGATAATTTTCACTCCCCTTTGGTAGGCCGAATGGTAGGGTTTTGCCCCAGGGAAAGCCGGGAGGAACGAATGGTGAATATTGATGATTTTATTCGGGAACTGTTCAATGAGCCTTGGGGAAATGATTTGCATATAGCGGGCAAGAACAATGCATTCTACTTGATGCTTTTGTAAGATTTCAAGCTGTTTTTCTTCTGCCTCGGCTTTGTTTTCTTTGTTTACTGGGACGTGGTAAAAAGGTAAATTAAAGCGTTCTGCAATTCCTTCTAAGTCTTTGTGATTACTTAGGATAAATGGAATTTCGACCTTTAATTCATTGGCTTCATAACGCGCTAAAATATCATACAAGCAATGATCGTATTTTGAAACGAATAGGGCCATTTTAGGGCGATCGTCTTGGTTGTACAATTCATAGTTTAGATTGTACTGTTTTACTACTGCTTCATCAAAAGTAGCACGGAACTGTACTTCGGTGAAATCACCGTTGATGAATTCACATTCAAGACGCATAAAAAACAACTTGTTTTCACGATCAACGTATTGATCGATATAGAGAATATTTCCAGCGTTGAGATGAATGAAATTGGTAACTGTTGCTATGATTCCCTTTTTATCGGGGCAATTGATGTTGAGAATGTATTTACTCATGATAGATAATTCGGTTCAATAGTACATTCTTTTTTTTAAGGAGAAAAGAAAAACCCTTGAAACTCACAAAAGAAGTTCCAAGGGTTAAAAAACCGAAAATAAATAGGGTTAGAAGCTGTAGATAGCTGCAATAACAACAGTTGCTAAGTTGTCTGTAGCACCATCGGCATTGCTATAAAATTGTCCAGACGCAGTATCCAAACGTAATTCAGGTTTAAGGATAAAGTTACCTTGCGTGTAGTTTCCGGTTAGTGTAAATGAAGTGTTGTCTCCTTCACCGCTTACAGAACCAATCGCTCCTAAACCGTCTTCAGAGAAAGCTTCGAAACGTGCTCCAAGAGCGAAAGTATCAGAGAAAGTGTATTGTGGGTAAAGTGCTACTCCAGAGAATTCAACGTCGCTGTCATCGCTGTAGCTAGTAGCGTTAATACCTAAGAAGAAGTCTTCAGTGATGTTAAACCCACCAGTGAAATCGATTTGCGATACACCTGCAGTTCCACCACCTAAGTAGTTGATGTATTGACCAAATAAACCTAGTTGAGCTCCAATCATGTAGTCATCACCAAGTGGCTGAGCTTCAGTGTAGTCAGTAGAGTTTAATACACCTAACATTAACGATACATCATCACTTACAGCGATATCTGCTTTGATCCCTGTGTGTGAGAAAGGACCGTAAGAGAACATGTAAGAAGTAGTGTAGTTAAAGTTAGCTACTGGAGAGATTACTTCGTATCCTAAGAAAGTGTTGAAGTTCCCTAAGGTTAAAGTCAATTTATCACTTACGTTGTAGTAAGCATACAATTGGTTAACAATGTTTGACGAACCTGTAGAGTTGAATACTGCATCAGCTCCTCTAGGACCGAATACTAAATCAGCAACGAAACCTGATTTTTCACCTTCATAAGAAAGGATCACATTGGCCATACCTAGTGCAAAACCAGGAAGGTTTCCGAAAGATGTTCCAGGCGCATATTCGCTGCTTCTATAGTAGGTATCGATAGATCCAGCAATGCTGAATGTTGGTTCTTCCTCAACTGCAGCTTCAACTGTTGCAGTTTCTTCTTGTGCCATTGCGATTGATCCTGCAAAAAGTAAGGCTGAGAACAAGATTGATTTAAATAATTTCATAATAAATGTGTTATAGTGTTTATAGTTTTTTTAGTGTTGGTTCATTCTAAAGTCAGCGTAAGCATCCATTCCGTGCTCGGCAAGGTCAAGACCTTTGAGTTCTTCTTCTTTATCTACACGAAGTCCGATGGTTGCTTTGATCGGTAGTAATAAGATGAAGCTACAAACAACGCTAAATACTCCAACAATACCTACACCAGCCAATTGAATTAAGAATTGGTCTAAGCTGGCCAATTCGCCAAAGATACCTACGGCTAGTGTTCCCCAGATTCCACAGATTAAGTGAACTGCAACAGCCCCAACAGGATCGTCTAAACGTAATTTGTCGATTAATGCTACTCCAAGTACGATGATTACACCAGCGATAATTCCAATGAGAATAGCATCACCAGGAGACATTTGGTCTGCTCCAGCAGTGATTCCAACTAGACCACCTAAAACACCATTCATGAACATGGTAAGGTCGTAGTTTTTGTATAGAATATTAGAGAAGATAGCAGATGAAACACCTCCAGCAGCAGCAGCCAAACAAGTAGTTACTAAAGTTAAAGAGGTTAATTCTGGATCAGCAGAAAGAACAGAACCACCGTTAAATCCAAACCATCCTAACCAAAGGATTAATACACCAGCAGCAGCTAATGGAAGGTTGTGTCCAGGAATAGCTAGAGGCTTTCCGTCTTTGTCAAAACGACCAATACGTGCCCCAAGTAAATAGATAGCGACTAAGGCTGCCCATCCACCAACAGAGTGAACAAGGGTAGAACCTGCAAAGTCATAGAATCCCATTCCATCAAGGAATCCACCTCCCCATTTCCATGAACCTACAATAGGGTAAACTAAGCCAACGTATAGGATGGCAAATAGCATGAAAGAACTCAATTTGATACGCTCAGCAACAGCTCCAGATACGATAGTAGCTGCAGTAGCGGCAAACATTCCTTGGAAGAGGAAGTCGGTCCACCAAGTATAACCACCATCAGCATAAGCGGCAGTCATTCCATTTTCAGGTGATGCAATTCCCCATCCAGCAAATTTGAAGAAACCGGCAGCGCCTTCTTCAAAACCAGGATACATTAAGTTAAAACCACCAATGGCGTAAAGTAATAGTCCAACAGTGATCACAAAAAAGTTTTTGAATAAAATATTGATGGTGTTTTTCTGACGAGTTAAACCGATTTCAAGAAAGGAGAAGCCCAAGTGCATAAAAAAGACCAATGCAGTACAGATCATCATCCATACGTTGTTAGCAGTAAATAGTGCTGTAGATTCCATAAATTTATTATTAAGTGGTTTTTTATTTAGTTAAGTGTTGATCCTCCTCTTTCGCCAGTGCGAATACGAATTGCTTCTTCAACAGGAAGGATGAAGATTTTTCCATCGCCTACTTTATCAGTAGCGCCTGAATCAACGATTGCTTTAATAGTGCGTTCTACAAAATCATCATTAACAACGATAGATATAAAGCGACGCTGAATATCAGAGGTGCTGTAAGAAATACCACGGTAAACGTGACCTTCTTTTTCGTTGCCAATTCCAGTTACATCCCAATAGCTAAAGAAATTCACTTCAACAGCGTGAAGGGCATCTCTAACTTCAGAGAATTTTGATTTACGAATAATTGCTTCGATTTTTTTCATTGTGATACTATTTTAAAGTTTCTGTGGCAAAAATACACCCATGCAGAACCACACCCGTCAAATAATTGGGGTAAAAAATGAATAATTATCATATATATAAATTGACCCCCCTAAAAATTAGGGGGGTCTAAAATATAAACATCAATAATTAAGAGATTCTCAAAAAAAAGGGGGGTTAGGTGGTTATTTATTCATCCAAAGACCAAGAACGAGTGAAAGTAGGCCTAAAACCACTGTTCCAACAAAATAAAACAGCGGATATACTAAAGAAGATCCCTTGCTTAAATGAAATAAATCTAGACTAAAGCTTGAGAAAGTAGTTAATCCACCACAAAAACCAACGACAAAGAAAAGGGCTAGTGGATCTTTGATTAATCCCATACGATTGAAGTAACCCACAAAAAGACCAATGAGAAGGCAGCCAATGCTGTTAGCGGTTAATGTTCCCCAAGGAAAACTGTATGGTTTGAGCCAAAGGCCAATGAGATAGCGGAAGCTACTACCGAGCCCGCCACCTAAAAAAACAAATAAAAGTGCTTTTAAGTTCATTATTCGATGGGTGCGTAAAGTTTAGTGGTCCAATCCAATGGATTTGTTGATTGTTGTATAGTACGTCCGTTTTTTTGAATTAGCGGATAGTTTTGTTTGTACAGCAGTAAACTGTCTTGGAGGATGGACCAGCTTTTGGAAAGATGTTCCGCCGTCCCCATATGGGTTAAGACAAGTGCTTTTCCTCCTTTGTATCTTCTACATCGAATTGTACTGTTGTTGGTGCGGATGTAACGTTCTACCGCAACCGCTGCTCTCCAGCGTATTTTATCCTCCTTTATAATAGGATAGAGAACAAACTCGTCTTCCAATAATTCGATTGTATTTTTTTCAGCGAATGTTTTAATGGCCTCTTTCCCTTTATTGACAGCGGAATTGAGCTCTTCCCAAGTACTTTCTCCTTCTATTGCAAGATAGTAGGTTAGGGGGAGGCTGGCTTCGCCATTGTACTCCCAGTGGTGTTCATGCAATAAACTATTCGCCTTCGATTGAATTCCTTCAAAACGCGATTGCCCAAATGTGCGAACAGTATCATTAAGCTTTTGATTAAAGGAAAAGAGTTTACTCAAAAAGCTTAATTCATAAGTGTAGGTTAATTGCAAAAGGCTGTCTTTTTGTTGCCACTGCCATTCTTCAATTAAGTCAAAAAAGTGGGCAGTAGGGATTAGAAAACGTTTTATGTTTTGCTCTTTGTTTGCAAGAGGTCGAAGAGAGGAGAGGAAAAAGGATATTTCCTCATTTTCGGTATTGGTGCTTTCTTGTTCTAACACATCAACAAGGGTTGCCCAAGGGAGGTTGGTATTTTGGCTGAACTCCAAGCGATAGTCTTTTGGACTATTTTTAAGTAAAACTATACCAAAACAGCACAAAAAGAATAGAGTTCCAATAAAGGTGCGAAGTAAACTGAGCATTAGTCCATTATTTAATGCACAAAGACTTTAATCATAAACAAGGCAATGATAGCCAAAATAAAGCCAATCAATATTTTATAACTCCCCGCATAATGCACCTGATGCCCTTTCGCATCTTTGCGATACATCGTTATAGTAATAAGGGTAAATCCAACAACAAATAAAAGTGCAAAAACCAGTTGACCAGTTGAAAACATGCTTATTTTTTTAGCTAAATTAGGCAATCTAAATCACCTTTATGATTCAAAAAGAATTAAATGCCGTTCAAGCTTTTCACAAAGCATTTAAAATTGATTGTGCCGATGCACCCACCGTCGATTTACCCGACCAAATTAAGGAGTTGCGTTTTCGCTTAATGGAAGAGGAAAACCAAGAGTACTTAGAAGCGGCAAAGAACAACGATCTTGTAGAAGTAGCCGATGCCCTAGGAGACATGCTTTACATTTTGTGTGGAACAATTTTAAGTCATGGAATGCAGCACAAAATCGAAGAAGTTTTTGACGAAATTCAACGATCAAACATGAGTAAGCTAGGCGCTGATGGCGAGCCTATTTATCGTGAAGATGGGAAGGTGATGAAAGGGCCTAATTATTTTAAGCCAGATATTGCCAAAATTCTTAAGCAGTAACGAGGACAACCTCTTTACGCCAACCATAAGGGTCTTCTGCACGGTTGTACTGAATATCGATGATGCTATTCTTTAGCTTTTGCGCATAAGAATCTTCTACTGGAGCGATGGTAAATTTCTCTCCACGATACCCAATTCCGCTAATTGGACTAACTACTACAGCCGTCCCAGAACCGAAAACTTCTTTTAGACTTCCGTCTTTCAAAGCATCGATGATTTCAGCTACCTTAACAGGGCGTACCTCTACATCAATGCCAGCGTCTTGTGCAATTTGAATGACGCTTTTACGGGTGATACCGTCTAAGATGGTATCGGTAGTGGGTGCCGTGATAAGCTTATCATTAATTCTAAAAAATACATTCATGGTACCCGATTCTTCTAAATACTCGTGGGTACTTGCGTCGGTCCAAATGATTTGTTGGTAGCCTTCTTTATTCGCCAACTGTGCTGGGTAGAAAGAAGCTGCATAATTCCCTGCCGCTTTAGCATAGCCTACTCCACCACTTGCTGCACGTGAGTATTTCTCGGAAACCAATACGTTAACCTCCCCACTGTAATACGATTTTACCGGGGCACAAATAATAATGAATTGGTATTGGTTTGATGCCGTTGCGGAAACCGCAGGTTGGTTGGCAAAAACAAATGGACGAACATAAAGCGAGTTTCCTAGTCCTGCTTTAATCCAATCAGAATCTAAATTGAGTAATTCGCTAAGACCATTCATGAATAATTCTTTTGGAAATTCAGGAATGGCAAGACGCGAAGCCGACTTATTGATGCGTGCGTGATTGTCTTCTGGGCGGAACAACCAAACTTTTCCATCATCATCTTTATAGGCTTTCATCCCTTCAAATACAGCTTGACCGTAATGAAGTACGCTTGCTGAAGGATGCATTTGTAAAGCTTGGTAGGGGACGACGCGTGGATCAACCCATTGTCCATCAATGAAATCACAAACGAACATGTGGTCTGTAAAGATTTCACCAAAGGAAAGATTATCGAAATCAATCTCGTGTATTTTCGAATGGGAGGTGCGTTCAATTCTCATTATTCAAGCTTTGTCTAACGAAATTACTACATAATTTATATTTTTATTCATCTAAATAGCTTAAAAATTTGTTGTTTTCAACACTTTTAATCTTGTGAAAGGTTTTTTTAATCGATTCTGAAAAAAAAATGCAAAAAATCTCGAAAATTCAGCATCTAACGGCAGATGGTAGTCCTACGCTTTACATGGAACAGTTCGACGAGTACTATCATTCCAAACACGGAGCGATTCAAGAGGCCTTACATGTGTATTTGAAAATGGGTTTTACGCATTGGCAACAACAAAACCCTAAGCGAACGGATTGTCGTGTTTTTGAAATGGGTTTTGGTACTGGTCTCAATGCTTTTTTAACGGCTGAAGCGGCATCAAATTCAAATATTGAGGTTCTTTTTGATTCCATTGAAGCCTACCCTCTAGCAGCAGAGGAGGTGAAGGAAGTAGGCTATTCAGCCTATTTTAAAGGAGAACGCAAGCAATTGTTTGAACAAATCATCGATTGTCCATGGGAAAGGGAAACTCAAATTTCATCTCATTTTAACTTGATTAAACGGCACACAAGTTTAGAAAACTATTCTTTCCAATCTTCTTACGACTTGGTGTATTATGATGCCTTTGGTGCGCGTACCCAACCTGAATTGTGGGAGGACAACTGCTTTCCAGCTATCGTCGAAAACCTTAATCCTGGGGGAGTATTTGTGACCTATTCTGCCAAGGGGAGTGTGCGTCGCGCTTTGGAGCGTTTGGGTCTAAGTGTGAGTTTAGTTCCAGGGCCTCCCGGAAAACGCGAAATGATTCAAGCTGTTCGCCCACTTTTGTAGTACTTTTACAAAAAAAAGCATGAAAATATTAATCACTGGGGCGACTGGCTTGGTGGGTAATGTATT
>WTJP01000030.1 GCA_011526275.1 Candidatus Arcticimaribacter sp.
CCATTTTGTTGTAAGTAAACTCCCCAACCATCGGTAAGGTAATAGAGAATATCCCAATCGCTATCTTGGGGGAGGTTGTCAATATACACCCAAGACTCAAACGTCAATTCGTTGTTGGTCGATGGGGGTGGATAGATAGCAGGTACTGCGGCAAAGCCGCTTCCGCTAAAGTCAATATAATTGCCCGTGCTGGTAATTGTTTCTTGTGCTAAAAGAGAATTACCAGGCAAAAAGAAAAGCAAACCAAAAAGTAAGGCCGCGTAGAATTTCTGCATAGGCATTGATTATGATATAATAAAAATAGTAAATAATTATTTTGCAGAAACCATGCCAAGTCTTAAAGTGTAAGCCTTTAGGTCAGTAAATCAATTTTTTATAGCTTTAAGCAGAACTTTATCCTATGAAAAGAATATTCGCATTTAGTCTATTTTTTTGTGTTGGGTTGTTGTTTTCTCAAACAACCGAAGGTCCATTCAACCAACTCATCATTCGAGGGGCGACTTTGATTAATGGAAATGGGGCTCCACCCATTGGACCTGTTGATGTAGTAGTAGAAA
This sequence comes from Candidatus Arcticimaribacter sp., assembly GCA_011526275.1. GTDB lineage: Bacteria > Bacteroidota > Bacteroidia > Flavobacteriales > Flavobacteriaceae > Arcticimaribacter. The sequence continues at coordinate 558 of WTJP01000030.1, forward strand.
ATAATACCATTATTCAAGTGTCCACGGTGGGCTATCCAGGCGTTGCCATAAACCCCAAAAGGCGTCCTTCGCTTAAAGCTGGTGGAAAGGAAATCAATGCTGAAGGCATGTACCTCTTGCCTGGTTTTATCGATATGCACGGGCATATTGGGGGAGTTTCACAAGGTGCCGATTGGGACTATGTCTTTAAATTATGGCTCGCCCATGGTGTAACTACAGTGCGTGAACCCAGTGGTCGAAGCCGTGATTGGGCATTGGATTTAAAGCGTAAAAGTGCAAAAAATGAAATAATTGCTCCCCGAATTATACAATACACTGGATTTGGTGCTGGGGCAAAGAATGGAATCAATACCCCTGAAGAAGCAAGAGCTTGGGTGCGCAATAATGCTAAGGCGGGTTCCGACGGTATAAAGTTCTTTGGTGCAGCCCCTGAAATTATGGAAGCTGCCCTCGATGAAAACAACAAACTGGGCTTGGGCTCTGCTTGTCATCATGCGCAAATGAGTGTGGCACGCTGGAATGTACTACATTCAGCCAGAGCGGGTTTAACCACCATGGAACACTGGTATGGCTTGCCCGAGGCACTGTTTGATGACCGCACAGTTCAAGACTATCCCTTGGATTACAATTATCAAAATGAACAACACCGTTTTGAAGAAGCTGGAAAATTATGGGAACAAGCGGCTGAACCTTATTCTGAACATTGGAACAATGTAATGGAAGAACTTTTAGCCCTCGACTTTACTCTCGATCCCACCCTAAACATCTATGAAGCTAGTCGCGATTTGCAACGTGCTAGACGGGCAGAGTGGCACGAAGATTACACCCTTCCCAGTTTATGGCGATTTTATCAACCTTCAAAAATCTCGCATGGTTCCTACTGGCATTTTTGGGGTACCGAACAGGAAATCGTTTGGAAACGCAACTACAAACTGTGGATGACGTTTATCAATGAATACAAGAACCGCGGGGGACGTGTAACAACAGGATCAGACTCTGGCTTTATCTTTCAACTTTACGGCTTTGCCTATGTGCGAGAGTTAGAGTTGTTGCGTGAAGCAGGTTTCCATCCGTTAGAAGTTATTCGCGCTGCTACCCTCAATGGGGCAGAAGCTTTAAAACTAGACGATCAAATTGGGTCGATTGAAGTAGGGAAATTGGCCGATATGGTTTTGGTAGAAGCCAATCCGCTTGAAAACTTAAAAGTATTGTACGGAACAGGAGCAATAAAACTCACCGAAGACAACGAAGTCGTTCGTGTTGGCGGCGTAAAATACACCATTTCGAATGGGGTGATTTACGATGCTAAAGCCTTGTTGAAAGAGGTAAAAGACATGGTCGATGCAGCCAAGGCAGAAGAAAATTTCACCCTTACCCAACCTGGTGTTGAATAAGGGGAAATTTAAAAGACTAATATTGGTTTAACCTGGCGTAACGATCGAGGTGATAGTTGTAGTCCCCGAAAAGACGCTGCGCTACTCGCGCTCGCTTAAAGTAGAACCCAATGTTGACATCGTCGGTTACACCAATTCCACCATGCATTTGCATGGCTTCATTACTCACTTCTTTAAGGGTCAGCCCTAATTTTGCTTTGGCCAAGCTGGCCAATTCAGCAATATTCTCTGCTCCTTCGTCCAGTGCTTTAAGCGCTTTGATTACAATGCTTTTACACAATTCGATTTCACAGAATAGTTTGGCTGCACGGTGTTGTAAGGCTTGATAGCTTCCAATGCGTTTTCCAAACTGTTGGCGCTCTTGTAAATAGGCAATCGTTTGCCCATAGGCCGCATGTATCATTCCCATCATTTCAGCAGAAAGACAAATCGCAGCAGTATTGTTTAGTTGTTCCAATAAAGCGGGCCCTTTTCCGGGTTCACTCACACGATCATTGGTGGAGATTTCAACTTCATTTAACTCCAATGATGCATAGGTGCCAGCGTCCAATAATACCTCTGTCTGAAGGCTTATCCCTTTCTGCGAAGCATCAACTAAGAAAAGAGCGATTTCATCTTCCTCTGTTTTAGCAACGACTAAAAAGGCGTCTGCGCCTTGACCGTCGATGATCATTTTCTTTTTTCCATTGAGGCTATAGCCATTGGCTGTTTTTGACGCTGTGGTATTCACTTGACTGGGATCAAAAAAGGTCGCCTCATCTTGTGCGAGCGCAATGCGTTTTTCCCCATTCATAAGGGCAGGGATCCAAGTCTCTTTTAAACCAGCGTTGGTAGAATTGACTAACGCTGTTCCGCCCAGTACAATGGAAGAAAACAAGGGCGCTTTCGTCAGGTTTTTTCCCATTTCCTCCAATACTTGCCCTAGTCCCACATAGCCAAAATCCAAGCCGTTATATGCTTCAGGTATCGTTAGTGCGGTCCAACCCATTTCTATGATTTCTCTCCAAAGGTCTTGGTCGAAAGGAGTGTAGTTATCGTCTCTAAGGGTTCTAAATTGCTCTACGGGAGCATTCATGGCTAAAAATTCTTGTGCAGAATCTTTTAGCATTTTTTGTTCTTCGT
>WTJP01000085.1 GCA_011526275.1 Candidatus Arcticimaribacter sp.
ATGGAAAGCTAAAATGAAAGCGTTAATTGCCTTAAACGAAACCCCAGTGAAACATTTGTTATCGCATCAGCAATTGTTTATCCGTTTTTGGGAGCTTCAACTCACCCAAGAGTTGGATGGTGCAATCGCTATAGATGAGTTAGAAAGCCTCCCTGTGCCTGTTGTTATTCAACACTTTATCGAAAATTACAGCTGGGGTTAAGCGGACTTTAGTATATTTGAGGAAGTAAAACCCTTAAAATCTTTCATTATGAGTGGAACATTAAACAAAGTTATGTTGATTGGTCATCTTGGAGATAATGTAAAAATGCATTACTTTGATGGAGGTGGAAGCATTGGCCGTTTTCCTTTGGCCACAAACGAGAGCTACACCAAAAAAGACACCGGTGAGAAAGTCACCCAAACAGAATGGCACAATATTGTTGTTCGCAACAAGGCCGCTGAGATTTGCGAAAAGTACCTTTCGAAGGGCGATCGCGTTTACATTGAAGGAAAAATAAAAACACGTAAATGGCAAGACGACAGTGGTAACGATCGTTACAGCACCGAAATCAATGTAGACGATTTTACCTTTCTAACCACCAAGGGGACAGGTGAAGCTGGAGGAGGTTCTCCCGCTGCTTCCCCCGAGAAGAAAGACGATTTGCCGTTTTAATTAAAGCCTAGTTTTTGGACCCAGAACCCCTACTGCAATTTATTTTCTTGGCGCTGCCAACGACCATGCTTCTTCAGTGGGGCATTCTAGCTGTTTTATTAATGGCTTCTGCTTTAATATCTGGGGCCGAGGTTGCTTTCTTTTCGCTAACACCTAGTGTGCTTGAGCAGGCTAAGGGGGAGGAACAAAGCAACATTGCAAGGATCGAAGAATTACTCCAAAAGCCGAAACGCTTGTTGGCTACTATTCTTGTGGCCAATAACTTCATCAATATTGCCATAGTGCTTTTGTTTGCCAACCTCAGTGCAAACTTCTTTACGGCGAATCAAAACCCCTATTTTCAATTATTCATCGAGGTTGTAGCGATTACTTTTATCATTCTCTTGTTTGGTGAAATCCTTCCTAAGATTTACGCCAATAAAAACAATTTGCGTTTTGCCCAGTTCATGGCAGCAACGCTCTACCGTCTCGACCGTTATTTTTTGTTCTACTTGACCTTGCCCATGAGTCAATTGACGCTTTTCTTGGAAAAGTATTTTGGGCAGCGAACCAACACCTTTTCAGTAGACCAATTATCTGAGGCCTTGGAGATCACTGAGCAGAGCGATACCACAAAAGAAGAAGATAAAATCTTACAGGGTATTGTCTCCTTTGGAAACACAGATACCAAGCAAGTCATGTGCCCACGCGTAGATGTATTTGCCCTCTCTACAACAATGACTTTAGAGGAAATTGTTCCGCAAATTATTGCCAAAGGTTTCTCCAGAATTCCCGTCTATACCGAACGTTTAGACACCATTGAAGGAATTTTGTACAGCAAAGACCTCATGCCAAAATTAGACACTCCCAATTTCGATTGGACCAGTTTGTTACGCGAGCCTTACTTTGTGCCAGAGAACAAAAAACTCGATGACTTACTCAAAGATTTCCAAAAAAAGAAAATCCACATTGCCGTTGTGGTGGACGAATATGGGGGGACATCAGGTGTGGTCACCTTAGAAGATTTGATCGAGGAAATTGTCGGAGATATTTCGGATGAATTTGACGACGAGGATATCGAATATTCCAAGATCGACGCCAAAAACTATGTTTTTGAAGCCAAAGTGAGTTTAAAAGATTTCTACCGTATTACCGACTTGGAGCAACAGGAAGAATTTGAAAAGGCGAAGGGGGAGGCAGAAACATTGGCTGGGTTTATTTTAGAAACAGCGCAAAACCTGCCCCGTTTACGTCAAAAAGTCTATTTTGGTTCAGTGTGTTTTACCGTAGAGTCGGTCGATAAAAAACGCATTAAACGCGTAAAAGTAACCCTGCCTTGATGAGAAAAATTAGTTCAATTGTCCTTGTCTTTCTATTTGTCGCTTGTCAAGAGGGCGCCTATCTGCCCAAACCCAAAGCCCAATTGAACCTCGACTATCCTCAGGCGCGATACAACCCTATTGAAAGTAGTTGTCCTTATTTGTTTGACATCAACGCTGCTGCTGCATTTGTTCCACTAGAAAATTGCGAAAGCAAGGTGGAATACCCTAAAATGAAAGCGACCATTTATTTGTCCTATCGCCCGATTAAAAACAACCTAGACTCTTTGCTTTCGGACGCTTATCAAATGCCGAGTAAGCACATCATTAAGGCATCGGAAATTCCTGAAAAGGTCTTTGTCAACCCAGAGAACAAGGCTTATGGGACTTTGTTTCGCATTGTGGGAGAAGCGGCTTCACAAGCACAGTTTTTTGTCACCGATAGTGTAAATCATTTTTTGGTGGGCTCCTTGTATTTTTACACCCGACCCAACTATGACTCAATTCTCCCTGCCGCTCGACATGTCGAAAAAGACATGGTCAAACTCATGGAAAGTTTAAGGTGGAAAGAGTAAAAGGCTATTCTTTTGTAATGGAAAAAGTACTTACGGAATAGGCTTCACCCACACTTTTTACTACTTCTACAATTTGAGTGCTGTTCAGCGCTTTGCGGTTAAATTCTACCAAGGCTTTTTTAGAGGCGAAGTCAACAGTTGCTTTGGTGATTCCGGCAGTTTTGTTCAATTTCTTTTCAATGACTGCAGCACAACCCATGGCGCACACCATACCTTCAATGGTCATTTCCATGACCACTGCTTCCATCGCTTCTGTTGGACTGGCGGCTGCTTCAACTTCAAGCTGCACCGGTGGGGTTTTTGTTTGGGGAGTAGAAGAAGTACAATGCACTTGTAAAAGCGCCAAGACCAGTAGGGGTATCCATTTTCTCATGGTTTAAAATTAGTGAAATAATCTGAAGCCCTTTTGGATAAAAAACCCAATTTTGTAAAAAATTGCACGCATGTCGAATGATGTGAAAAAGTGGATTTATCTCCTCGTCCTGTCGCTCATTTGGGGAAGTTCCTATATTCTAATCAAAAAAGGATTGGT
>WTJP01000031.1 GCA_011526275.1 Candidatus Arcticimaribacter sp.
AGAGTTGAGTAAGTCTTAGGGTTTACTTCCGGTATTTTTTTATCTTCGCTAGGCATGGAGGCTAAAGAATTACATCTCGCCATTGCCGAAGCCAAAAAAAACAATCAAAAAGCTTTTGCTACACTATTTGACGCCCATTGGGACTACGTCTTTGGTTTTTTACTCAAACAAACCAGCAACGAAAGTTTAGCCGAAGAATTGGCGCTTAAAACTTTGGCCAAAGCCTTCGATAAAATTGATTCGTTTAAAGAAGAATTCAATTTCAAAACTTGGCTCATCAGCATTTCAAAGAACGTAAATATCGATCACCATCGGAAAGAAAAAACAGTCGCCCAACTCGACACTACTTCCATTGAAAAGGAAAATTTCAATACTTTATACGATGATAATCCCTCTCCTGAAGATTTGCTGATAATCAATCAAAACTTAAAACGGTTAATCGAAATCATAAAAGAATTAAAGCCCCTCTATGCTAAAGTCATTCGTTTGCGGTACTTTGAAGAAAGCTCTTACAAAGAAATTGCCGAACAAACGCAGCTCCCTATAAACACCCTGAAAGTAACCCTACTTAGAGCAAAAAAACTTCTGGCGCAAAAAATAGAAGAACAAGCATGGAATGGATGAAAAAATTAGGCCCTGGACTGTTATTTGCTGGGGCAGCAATAGGGGTGTCTCATTTGGTTCAATCTACTCGCGCAGGAGCCGATTTTGGCTGGGGATTACTTTGGGCCTTACTCCTTGCCAACCTATTTAAATACCCCTTCTTTGAATATGGAACCCGTTACGCGCTTGCCACTGGAAACAATCTTTTAGAGGGGTATGCCAAATTAGGAAAACACTACCTCTGGGGTTATTTCTTGCTCAACTTGGCGACCATGTTCACCATCCAAACAGCGGTAACCATAGTCACTGCCTCTTTGGCTTCCATCCTTTTTGGCGAAGTATTGGATCTTGTGCTTTGGAGTGCAATTATTACCCTAAGCTGTTTACTCATTTTATGGTCGGGGAATTACCGCTTTTTAGATCGCATCATCAAATGGATTATTTTAATCCTCTCCCTAAGCACCATCATTACGGTAATTATTGCGGGGAGCAACCCAGTTCATACTTCCAGTTTTACTCAAATCTTCCCTAGTGGAAGCGCACTCATATTTTTAGCGGCTTTTATGGGGTGGATGCCTGCTCCTATGGATATTTCGATTTGGCAATCCATTTGGTCGCAAGAAAAAAGTAAAACCAATACCATCTCGGTGCAAGAGGGCTTGTTTGACTACAAATTTGGATACATGGTTACCCTCATCTTGGGGATTTGCTTTATGGGGCTGGGTACCTTTGTGCTTTATGGAAGTGGAACAACATTCTCCAATAACGGAAGTGCTTTTGCGAAGCAGTTAATCGATCTTTATACGGCCACACTAGGAAAAGGGGTGTATCCTTTTATTGCGATTGCAGCCTTCACCACCATGTTCAGCACCACTTTAACGACATTTGACGCTTCCCCACGAGCGATGGAAAATGCGAGTAAACTGTTATTTCCCCAAAAAGAATACCTCAATTTTCGTTTTTGGATTTTACTGCTCGCTGCAGGAACAGTAGCTATTTTCACTTTTTTATTGAGCGAAATGGGAACCTTGGTGCAAATTGCCACCCTCTTGTCTTTTGTCACAGCGCCGTTCTACGCTTTTCTAAACTATAAATTGGTAAACAGCGAACAAATGCCGCTCGAACATCGCCCCTCCAAAGGATTACATGTATTGAGTATACTCGGATTTATATTTCTGTCGCTATTTGCCCTTGGCTTTTTATTTCTTTCCGCTTAGGTTGTATATTTGCAACAGAAAGAAAGTGCTATGTCGACTGAAGTAAAACCAACACCCACCCTAAGCAAGAAACCAAAATGGCTTCGTGTTAAATTACCTACGGGTAAAAAATACACGGAATTAAGAGGTTTAGTAGATAAATACGATTTACACACCATTTGTACTTCAGGGAGTTGCCCCAATATGGGGGAATGCTGGGGAGAAGGGACCGCCACCTTTATGATCCTAGGAAACGTGTGTACCCGTTCCTGTGGTTTTTGTGGGGTAAAAACGGGTCGCCCCGACACAGTAGACTGGGAAGAACCCGAGAAAGTAGCACGTTCCATTAAACTCATGAAAATCAAGCACGCGGTTGTTACTTCTGTTGACCGCGATGACTTAAAAGACGGTGGCTCTATCATTTGGGCAGAAACAGTCAATGCCATTCGCAGAATGAACCCCAAAACCACCTTAGAAACTTTAATCCCAGACTTTCAAGGGAACCAACGCAACCTCGATCGAATCGTTGAAGTGCACCCTGAAGTAGTTTCACACAACATTGAAACGGTGAGACGCCTTACGCGTGAAGTGCGCATTCAAGCGAAGTACGACCAAAGTATGGCCGTTTTAAAATACTTGAAAGACCAAGGGGTCAACCGAACCAAGTCCGGCATCATGTTAGGTTTAGGTGAGCGAGAAGAGGAAGTAATTGAAACACTTCACGACCTTCGCCAGGCCGATGTGGATGTAGTAACTATTGGACAGTACTTGCAGCCTTCAAAAAAACACTTGGGCGTAAAGGAATTCATCACGCCTGAACAGTTTGAAAAATATGAGGCCATTGGGAAAGACCTAGGTTTTCGACATGTTGAAAGTGGCGCATTGGTGCGTTCTTCCTACAAGGCCCACAAGCACATTCACTAATTTTTTATTCCAGAACGCTCACTAATAAAGGCGTTCAATTCATCTGCACGATCTTCTAGAACTTCCATCTCAATGGGGAGATAGAACAAGAGTTCAGAGTTGAATTGTTTGGACAATCGCACATAGTCTTTCTCGGTGGTGAGTACCATTCGTCCATTGCTCTTATTCTTGATCTTGTTGATGTCTTTGTCGGAAAACACATGATGATCACCAAAACGCAGGTGCTCAAAATCGAGGTATTTACTTTTCAAAAATTGAATTAGTAAAGAAGGATCGGCGATGCCCGTGACCAAAACAAAAGAGATGCGTTCAAGGATACTCAACGAAATGTCACGCTCTCCATTGTAGATTTTATCGGCGTATTTTATGCTACTAAAAAATAACTTCTGGTGCTGCTTAAGCTGCATCCGCTCGGCAAAATACTCCTTATCGGCAGTCGAAATATCCGCTGGACATTTGGTCACCACCACAGCATCGGCCCGAGAAGCTCCTTCAGAGAGTTCTCTCAAATTTCCCACCGGCAAGAGGTAATCTTTGGTGTAGGGTTTATCGTAGGTCGTTAGCAATAACATGCAAGCAGGTTTTACCCAACGGTGCTGAAAGCAATCGTCCCAAATGAAGAGCGACGGCTTTTCTGTTTTAGGGAGAGCTAATAGTTCTTTCATCCCCTCTCTTCTGCTGTTAGAAACAGCAACGCGAATTTCTGGATGCCTGCCTAAAAACATCTTGGGTTCGTCGCCAATCGATTTGGCCGAAGAAGTAGCATCGCCCAAGCGAAAACCTTTCGAAATACGGCCATAGCCTCGACTGAGTACTGTAACCGCATTTTCTTTTTTAAATACACCGATGAAGTAATTCACTGCTACCGATTTCCCGGTTCCACCCGTCGATAAGTTTCCAATACCCAAAGCAGGCACGTCGTAACTTACTTCTTTGAAAATTCCCATAGCAAAAAAGAGGTTTCGCATACTGGTAACAATCATGTAAAGAATGGAAAAAGGAAAGAGCAAAAAGCGGAAATAGCGCATAAAAATTATATCGTTATCTTCGTAAAGATACACCGAAGATATAACATTACAGCCCGAAAGAGAAGAAATGAAAATAAGCAATATCATCGCTGTTTTAGAACAGTGGACACCCTTAGTTTATGCGGAAGACTTTGACAATGTTGGCCTTTTAGTTGGCGATAAAAACACCGCTTGTGAAGGGGTATTAATCACACACGACGCATCGGAAGCTGTGATCGACGAGGCCGTTCAAAAGAACTGTCAATTGGTGGTGTGCTTCCACCCGATTATCTTTAAAGGGCTGACTTCCTTAACAGGGAAAAACTATGTCGAACGCACTGTAATTAAAGCCATTGAAAACAAAGTAGCTATCTATGCTATTCACACTGCTTTAGACAACCACAAAGAAGGCATCAGCTATCAACTTGGGCAATGCCTTGGGCTGACGAATCAACGTATTTTATTACCGCAAAAAAACACCTTAATGCACTTGAGTACATATGTACCAGCTACCGAAAAAGAGGTGGTGTTAAACGCCTTACATGAAGCTGGAGCAGGCAGCATTGGCGACTACAGCCATTGTAGTTTTAGTGTTTCGGGCGAAGGGCGCTTCACCCCAGGGAAAAACAGCAACCCACAGCTAGGGGAAAAAGAAAGTGCAAACAAGGTAGAGGAAGAACTCCTAAAAGTAGTGGTGCAAAAACACCAGAAAAACGCTGTGCTATCAGCCTTGCAGAAAAGCCACCCCTATGAATCGGTGGCTTATGAGCTGGTACAACTAGAAAATCAACAAAACGAAATTGGATTAGGCAGCATAGGGGAATTAAAAGAGCCCATGGAGGAAACAACCTTTTTAGCGCACATCAAAACTGCTTTAAATGTCCCGCAAATTCGACACAGTGTATTGCTCAATAAAACAGTAAAGCGTGTTGCTGTTTTAGGAGGCTCGGGTGCGTTTTGCATCGATGCGGCAAGAGCCCAAGGGGCCGATGCTTTGGTCACTGCCGATCTCAAGTACCACGACTTCTTTAAAGCAGAGCATAAAATGCTGTTGGTTGATGCTGGGCACTATGAAACAGAGCACTTCACAAAAAAAATAATCCACGGGTATCTTACGAAAAAAATCCCTAATTTTGCGTTCACTTTATCTGAAACAAACACGAACCCAGTTCAGTATTTCTAAACTATGGCCAAAAAAAAAGAAATCAGCGTGGAAGAAAAGCTAAGAGCGCTTTTCGACTTACAAATCATCGACTCGAGAATTGACGAAATTAGAAATGTTCGTGGGGAATTACCTTTAGAGGTGGAAGACCTAGATAACGAAATCGCAGGGATGAATGTGAAAATGGAGCAACTCAACAGCGACCTTGCCGAGTTTGATCTTGCTGTAAAAGAACACAAAAACACCATTGAGCACGCCAAAGAGTTAATTTCAAAATACGCAGACAAGCTCAACAATGTGCGCAACAATCGCGAATACAACTCTATCGTTAAAGAGGAAGAGTTTCAAAAGTTGGAAATTGAGTTAGCCGAGAAGAAAATCAAAGAGCTCAAAGCCAAAACAGAATTAAAGAAAGAAACCATTGCTGCTTTAAGCGAGCAAATGGCCGACAAACAAAAGCATCTCGACGCCAAGAAAAATGAATTGGACGAGATCATGAAAGAAACGGAGAAAGAAGAGCAATTGCTTCTTCAACAGTCGGAAAAATTTGAAGGTAAAATCGAAGACCGTCTCATCAAAGCCTACAAGCGAATTCGTTCAAATGTAAAGAACGGATTAGCCGTAGTTGCCGTTGAGCGTGGTGCTTCGGGAGGTTCTTTTTTCACAATTCCTCCACAGGTACAAATGGAGATTGCTTCACGTCAAAAAATCATTACCGACGAGTACAGTGGTCGTATCCTAGTGGACGCCCAATTGGCGGAAGAAGAGAAAGACAAAATCAATAAAATGATTGAAGCGCTTTAAATCGCTATCAAAAGAAAAAAGGTGCGAGGTTCGCACCTTTTTTTTTGGACCTACAATGCGTTCTTAAAATTAACAACGGACCAAGCCAAAGCGTTCAACGAATAGTGTTACCTTGAAACAAAATATGCAGAACGCGATATCCTTAAATAAAGTATTGAGATGGAAATAGATTTTGTAGTCACTTGGGTGGACATGGACGACCCCGTTTGGAAAGAAGAATTCCATCGCTATTCTGGAAAAATTGACAACAGTGTCAATGAGATTTCAGAAGCGCGTTTCCGCGATTACGGATTTTTAAAATACTGGTTTCGCGGGGTGGAAAAATTTGCTCCTTGGGTACGAAAAGTGCACTTTGTTACCTCTGGACAAAAACCCGATTGGCTTGACGAGAACCACCCAAAATTAAATCTTGTTAGTCATAAAGATTATATTCCAGAACAGTATTTACCCGTTTTCAATTCCAATCTGATTGAAATTTACATGCACAAAATCCCCGATCTATCGGAACAGTTTGTGTATTTCAACGATGACTTCTTCATTACCAATCACCTCTCACCCAATCGTTTTTTTGAAGACGGTTTGCCGAAAGACATTGCGGCTTTCCGCAAAAACACAGGCTTCTCTCAGTTTGAGAAAATGCTAAAGAACAATATTCGCCTCATCAACAAGCACTTCGATAAAAAAGAAGTTTTTAAACGAGATGGCTGGAAGTGGTTTCACCCCTCCTATGGGAAAAGAGGCCGATTAAATTACTTGCTTAAGTGGTACAATGAATTCATTACTTTACGCACCCCTCACAACGCACAACCTTTCTTGAAATCCACTTTTGAAGACGTATGGAAGTATTGTGGTGAAGAACTCGAAGGTATGTCCACGCACCGTTTCCGCAGCAATGAAGACTACACCCCAGAACTCTTTAAGACGTGGCAAATTTGCAGCTCGAACTTTATCCCCTACAACACCTATCAGGACAGCAAAATGTTCCCCTTGATGATTAAGTCAAAAAAGGCAATTAAAGCCGTGCGAGAACAAAGCTACTCCTTGGTGTGCTTAAACGATAGTGTGCACATTCGCAACTATCAAGAAACCATGGAGAATATTCAAGCATCGTTTGAAACGATACTGCCAGAAAAATCTTCATTTGAAGTGTAGGGCGAACCGCTATTTTTCAAAAGCTGCCTTCTCGGGGTACAAGCGCTTAAGGAAAGGTTCTACATGAGCACGATGTGCATCGGTTGCGTGCTCTGTATCATTTAAACAAAATAATTGTGGATTGTATTTTCGAATATACTTATCGTAGTTGGTGCGGTGCACACGAATACGGCAAGACTCTTTTCTTCCCACATATTTTAGCACCCCCGTTTTATTGACCAAACCATAGTAAATTATCAAAATGCGTTGGATGTCGGTTTTATCGCGAAAGCGGTTGTAAAAAGAGGCGTCTAACTCTTCTTTAAAGACCTTCTCCACAATCGCTTTATAATCACTCTTTAAACCAGCATCGATATTGTGATGGGATGTAATGGGATAAAAGCGATTGTACTTCTTCTTGAAAATGGTGTAGGCATTCTCAATGGCCAATCGGTAATTGTTGATTTTAATGTTGAGTCCTTTTTTGAGCTGAATTTTCAGCTTAATCAAAGGGTTATACTTCATTCGCATGATGGGAAGACCGTCTTGAAAAAAGAAAGAGGGAGGCAAATCGGCATTGACAAACATATCGTCGTTGGCATAGAGGAAATGCTCTGAAAGGTCGGGTATTTTATAAATAAAATAGTCCAATACACTAGAATTAAAGGTGGGCAAAATCGACTTTGGGAGCAAGGTGCTGTGATCAACAATCTCAATTTTTGGATGATTAACATCGAGAAAAGGGGGAACTTGATTGTCGGTAACAATGAATATTTTACGAATCCAAGGTAAATGCTTGTCGATGGAGCGCAAGGAATATTTTAGTTCTTGATTGTCTTGATAACGCCCCGTGGTATTGATTTCCTTTTTTAAATAGGGTTGTCGTTTTTTTAACCAGGCCGGGTCGTTCCCATCTACCCACAAGTAGACCAAATCAATTTTTAATTCCATGTAACGCGATTATTTCTTTGCTTAATTGTCCCAAATAGAAATCCACATCAAAAATAACCTTTTCCTCGATACCCTACCCCCTGTTTCTCTAGCACAATAGAAAATGTTAAAATTTGATGTAACCTTTGCTTCTCTTTGAAAAAATGTTACGTTTGCGTTACATTTAAAAACCATTTTATCATGAACGAAGTTCTACTTATCCCCATTTTAGCCATTTTAACGGGTATTTTAATCCCAATAGCTGTCTTTATTTGGCAGTATCAGGAAAACAAAGACAAACGAAGAACAGTACTCGAAATTGCTAAACACCTCGATGACCCGCAAAAGCTGGATGAATTAATGCAAATTTTTGAAGAGCGTAAAAAAGAGCCCATTGATTATAGACGAAACGGAGTAATCACCCTTTTCGTGGGAATTGGCCTTTACCTTTTTGGTTATGTTTGGATGGGTACCGTTTTAGAGGGTGTGGGCATGCTCGTTGGCACCATTGGCATTGGAACCTTGATTGCAGGTTACCTCTACCCCAACACCGGGAAGGAACTCACCAATGCTGTTGAGCAATTTGAAAAGCGTTAGCCTTGGGAAAAAACCACCAAAAGCTACGCAACAAGCTCGAAGCGTTTAGGAGGGCTGCTGGGCTAACCCAGCAAGAATTATCAGAAGCTGCAGAAGTATCAAGAAAAAGTATCAATGCCATTGAAAATGGAATTTATGTACCTTCTACTGTACTCGCATTGAAGATTGCCAAAACGCTGGATTGCACTGTAGAAGAAATTTTTCAATTGCCATAAACGATATCCGTACCAATGAATTCATTTTTGCTTTAATCGGACAATAACGACTCCCACGGGTTAACTTCCATCTCATCGATTTTTAAATCATCTAAGCCTTTTTGATCAAAAGGATTCTCAATGTATTCTTGAACATTGTAAAGTGCCATAAGAACAAAGCTGATTAGTAATGAAAAGAAAAGCGATATAACTGTTTCCACCGTATAATCAAAAGATGATTGTCCCACTACTAGTTGAGAATCATATAAAAATGGTGAGAGGTAGATGAAAATCAAACAGTATTTACGTAGAGAAATTGGAGTTTCATGGATTTTCGTCCCCCGAAGTTTTTCAGCAGATAAAAAGAGTTCGTTTTTAACCTGAATTAAGCTATCCTTTTCACGTTCATTAAAAAGATGCTTATACGAATTCAATAGCAGTAAAATACTTTTTCTCTTCTGTCTTAGCAAATCAAAATTTTGATTTTTCCCTGTAGATTTTATGTAACTAACCAACAATTGTTGTGCACAAAGTAATTCAGAATATAGCGTATTATAGTCTTCTTTATCTACACCGTTGACTGCGTAAAATATATTTGAAATATCAATGATTTTATTCCTAAATTCAGCAAAAGTCTCAATGGAATCTTGTCTTCTTTGGTAAGCACTAGTAATAGAAAAAACCAAAGGGAATACAATAGCGATGCTTACAATAGTAAAATCTATAGTCAATCGGATATTGAAATAATTATAGATAAAATAAACAATTACAGTCTCAACCAATATGATTGAAACCCTGTAATTAAAAACTGAGGTAATAGCGTTGTTTTCCATTGCATAATTATTTATTCAGCAGTCGCTTGTTCCTCTTCGGATTCGGTCTCGGCTTTTTCACCCACTCGAATTATCAATCCAAATTCATGCGCACTTAATTGGCTCATTACGTTACTTAACCCGCCATATGTATCATAGGAATAGGATATAGAAATCATTTCAGTTAAATCACATTTTGTTTTGTAGGATATGATACTAGCTGTCCTTATCCCCACTCCAAAACCATATTTCATTTTGTAATTTGCCCAAATAACACCTTCAGATATTGACTTAATTCCACTGGAATTCCTGTAGATAAACCTTGGTTCAATATTTAGATTTTCCTTAACCTTCAAGGGTACTCCCATAGCCATATAAAAATGAACTCTATCTCGGGCATTTAAATAAATTTCATCGTTCCGCTTTGCATTGAACAGTCTTGGCATGGCAGCAGAAAACCAGAAGGAATTATTCTGATACAGAACGCCTACACCTACATTAGGATTAAGCCTACTCATGTCTCGTTTTGCGGGGTCAACCGTTTGGCTATAAGAAGTCAAGTTCGTTGTATTTGCTCTAAACGAATTCAATCCTGCTTTTAATCCTAAGAAAATATTAGAATCATTATCCAAAGTCAATTTATATGAAAAATCAACCGACACAAATGTTTGTTTTTCAATAAAAACCTCATCTGAAATGACCGAAATACCAAGTCCCACATTATTCCCCCTAGCCAGAGAATAAGCAAATGAAATCGTTTTGGGACTTTGATCTATTGATGCCCATTGATTCCTTGAATTAAAATTAAATGCTTGGCCTTCTGCACCTGCATGAGCGGGATTTATAAGTGGCATTTGATAATCTATCAATGCTAGATAGGTGTCTTGTTGAGCGATTAATTGAACAGATACAAACAATAAAAATATAAAGTGTTTTTTCATTCCATTATCGTGTTAAATACAGCCATCCTTTGTAATCTAAACTCCCATTATTTTCAAAATCGATAATATAATAGTAGGCTCCTTCAGGGAGTTCTTTTCCATCCAAATTTCCATTCCATTCATTTCTATAGTTTTGCTGATTGAAAATTAATTTACCTGACCGTGCATAAATCCAAACTTGATTATTGGGATAACGTTCAATCGCAGGATCATACCAAGTGTCATTTACGCCATCTCCATTGGGGGACAGGAAAGTTGCAATACTAAAATTGAGATCTGTAAAGTTTTCCGGTTTATCATTTGGGTCATTCGGATTATTCCCCGCATTAACTTCATCCAAATTAGAAATCCCGTCTCCATCGCTATCGTTATATGGGTTACAATTCTCAGCATCAAATTCATCTTTTACTCCATCTTCGTCACAATCGTTCAATCTAGACTCATACGCGTCGATTATTCCATCCGCATCAAAATCGTCATCGAAAGGAGAATTGTTTAGATTTTCATCTTCATTGGAGCTGTCAACACCATCGTTATCATCGTCAAAATCAATATAATTAGGAATTCCATCTCCATCAGTATCTAAATACCCCCCTGCTGTGGGGCTAATTTCATCTCGTGTAAATATCCCATCATTATCATCATCGGGGTCTAAATAATCATATATCCCGTCATTGTCTGTATCCAGGGGAATTCCCAAATAAAACTCTTCAATTGTAGGAACCCCATCATTATCATCGTCTGAATCTAAATAATTCGGCACTCCATCCCCGTCAAAATCAATAGCGTCTATTGGATTACCATCTTGATTCATATCTGCGCCTTCTTCAATTGTTGGTATTCCATCCCCATCATCGTCAGTATCAAAATAATCTGGTATCCCATCTTGATCGGTATCTTGTGCATCATTTGGATTATAATCTTGATTGGGATCTGGATTTTCAAACTCTGTAAATACCCCATCATTTTCATCATCAGGATCCAAATAATTACTTATATCATCATTGTCAAAATCATCTGAAAGTTGCCATAACTTCGTTTCACCTTGTGTCTCAAAACGACTATAGATATGATCTCCGTCATCGTCTGGATCAATAGGGTTGATTAAGCCGTCTGCATCAGTATCAGAGGTAATTCTTCTCCTATCTACTAATACTAAGGGAACTTTTTCTGTAGTTAATTCAATGATATCTTCTTGCCCTTGATCAATGGTCACAGAACTATTTATTGAAGGTATGGGTACGCGTGTATCTCCATAAGTTGTATTAACATATCCCAGCAGTACTTCGTAAACTCCATCTTGATTGGCATCGTTAATCACACCAGGTTCAGGAGGGTGTATAAAGGAAAGATAACCTTCGCCTAGATCACTCTTTTCCTCCAGTTTTTGCGATTGAAGTTTAGGTTCTCCAGAGCGAATCGTAAACAAGCCTGCGTCGGCACCTCCCGTAATTTTCTTCCTTATTTTCCATTTTCCTACGCCTTTTATTGTTGGAGATTTGAGCTTGATTTCTCCTTTATTTCCGAATCTGCCGTAGTGAATTCTGTAGGATTGATAAACAGTAATGAATTGGTGTTCTCGCCAATCTATTACCCCATCGTTATCATCGTCGATGTCTTCATTATTTCCAACACCGTCATTATCAATGTCTCTTGATTCTTTTGGATTTTTCGGGAAAGTATCTTGTTGGTCTTGCACACCATCGTTGTCGTCATCATTATCTGAATTATCGCCTATACCGTCAAAATCAGTGTCTTTACTTTCTCTGGGATCGTTGGGAAAGGCATCTAGCCCATCTTCAACGCCATCTCCGTCGGTGTCTTGTATTAATGGATTACAACCTTTTACTATTTCTTCGCCATCATTTAGCCCATCACCATCAGAATCTTTATTTAGTGGATCGGTGTTATAGATGGCTTCTTGCCCATCTGACATCCCATCATTATCATCATCATTGTCTTTATTGTTACCAATACCATCCCCATCTGCATCGAATTGCTCTGAGGCATCTAATGGGAATTCATCTTCAAAGTCATTTACCCCGTCACCGTCGGTATCAGCATTCAGGGGATTGGTTCCTCTTTGTATTTCATCACCATCTTGTAAATTATCTCCATCAGTATCTGGATTTAATGGATC
>WTJP01000101.1 GCA_011526275.1 Candidatus Arcticimaribacter sp.
GGGTAACATCAACCACGGTGGCAGGGGCAGTGTTAACGAGCTCCCATCGAGCACGCAAACCCGTCAAAAGTGCAACATGGGCAAAACCTTCTCGGGCCGCTTTGGGGACAGGCTGTCCCAACAACGTCTTTAATGCTGTATAGGCTGTTCGTCGGTTTTGCTCTTGATAACTCCCCAATAAATCAATGGGGAAACCAGGGACTTGCTGCTGTTCTGTTAAAATCAATGCTGCGTTTTGCGCTTTTGCCTTTTCCTCAAAAACGGGCAGAGTAATAGGCGTAGTTTCCCCCACTACCACAGGTATCTTTGCTTTGATAACTCCCGCCTTTTCACGCGCAATATCAGCTAAGCTATTGCCTAAAAATTCAGTATGGTCTAGTCCAATATTGGTGATAACCGCCAATTTGGGAGTAATAATATTAGTCGCGTCTAATCGTCCGCCTAAACCAACCTCAACCACAGCATAATCGACCTGCTCTTGGGCAAAATAAGCAAAGGCCATCCCCACTGTAATCTCGAAAAAAGACAATTGTTGAGCGATGAAATAGTCTTTGTGGTTTAAGACAAAATCAACGATAAAACTTTGGTCAACTACTTTTCCGTTCATACGAATACGTTCAGAAAAATCGAGTAAATGCGGGGAAGTGTATAAGCCCACTTTGTACCCCATGCTTTGTAGCGCTGCGGCCAGCATGTGAGAAGTAGATCCTTTTCCATTGGTACCTGCAACATGAATTGAAGCAAAGTCCTGCTGCGGGTTTCCCAAATGAGCAGCAAAAGCTTGCATCTTCTCAAGTCCGGGCTTGTAGGCGGAAGCGCCTTGATTTTGATATACGGGCAGCTGTGAAAACAACCACTGGGTTACTTCGGCATACGTCTTCACTTATTCGCTCAATTTAAAATTGATTACCACAAAACCTACTTGCTTACTGGGGGCATTTGCATCGGGGAACCACTTGTGCAAGAGGGCGGTTTTTCTGGCTGGAGTTAACAAACAAGGATGAACATTGGTCGATCCTTTTACCCCGGGTTCTGCGTCAATAACATTGCCTTGTTGATCAACGGTTATCCGCACCACCACAGTACCTTCTTCATTGCACTCTTGTGTTACGGCTCCGTTCGATTGTAAACTGCGACCATTCAAGCCGTAGCCGGTTCCATTTCCACCAAGACCTGCACGACTGTAATAACTGCTGGCATAGGGATTCCCTTCTACTTTTCCTTTATCGCCTGGAGCTTTATCGTCTCCTTCTCCCCCACTCGCCTTTCCTTCTGTTTTTTTCGCATTGAGCATTTTGGAAAGTATGTTTTTAGTTGAAGCATCGACTTTTGGTTTGGGAGGTGCTGGTGGTGTTTTTTCCTCTACTACTTTTGGTTCTACTTTTTTCGGAACTACTTTCTTTGGCGTAACCTTTTTGGGCGGTGTTTTTTTCGCTTGCTTTTTCACCACAGGAACAGAAGCTTCTTTTTGCGTCAAAACTTTTGCTTCGGTTTTTTCCACCACTGTGGGTTTTGGTGGAGGAGTTGTCGTTTTCACTGGGGTACTGGCGACAGCTTCTTTGGGCTGAATTCTTCCGCTTCCTTGGGTTGAAGTTCCAAAGTTCACTTCCATCCCATAACTGATGGGTGGATCAAAATACTTTAAGCCAACCAAAGAAAAAAGCAGCAATAATAGGACCGCGATAACGGTCGTTAAAACAGCTGATTTTCGTTTGTGAGGGGTATTGAGGAATTTCATCTTACTGCGCATCTACTGCCAAAACTACCTTAATGGCGTTTTGATTGGCTATGTTCATCACATACACCACCTCATCGATGGCAACATCCTTTTGCGCCCGTAGCACAATAACACGCTCCTCTTGGGCTTTAAGTGTAGCGAGCAATTGCCCCTTAACAGCGCCCTTAGCCACTTGTTTCCCGTCGATGTAATAACGATTATTCTCATTGATGGTCACCGCTATGGAACGTCGATTCTCTGTCTTTCCTTTGGCTTGGGGTAATTTCACCTCAATGGTATCCAATTGCTTGGCCAAAGTAGAAGCAATCATAAAAAAGATCAACAACAAAAAGACCACATCGGTCATGGAAGACATGTTGAACTCGGGAGATATTTTATTTCGTCCTCTTAAATTCATTTAGACTGCAGGTTCGTTTAAAAGATCCAAAAACTCCAATGAAGTCGCCTCCATTTGATAAACCACCTTATTGGTCTTTACAACCAAATGGTTAAACGTAATATAGCCCACAATTCCAACGATAAGTCCCGCCACTGTAGTAGTCATAGCTGTATATAAACCGTCCGATAATAATTTCATATCGATATTTCCCCCAGCGTTGGAAATTTCAAAGATGGATAAAATCATTCCTATTACCGTACCCAAGAATCCTATCATGGGAGCTGCACCGGCGATGGTGGCAAGAATACTCACGTTTTTTTCCAGTTTATAGACTTCCAAACGTCCAGCGTTTTCAATGGCTGTATTGATGTCCTCTAGCGGACGCCCAATGCGCGATATTCCCTTGGCCACCAAGCGAGCTACAGGGCGATCTTCTTTTAAACAAAGTGCTTGTGCAGCGTCAATTTTTCCTTGACCTACATACAGCTTAATTTGATCCATAAAACTTTTATCGATCTTACCAGCAGAACGAATGGCAAACCAGCGCTCAAAATAAATGTAAATGGCCATAAGCAAGAGAATAAAAAGCAAGCCAATAATGAGTTGGCCTCCCAAACCTCCATCCTTGATCAATTCGACCAAAGAGAGGGTCTTCTCTGTGCGTAGTGGGGTGTCTTGAAAAAGTGAAATAAACTGTATTCGGTTCATAAGGTTTCCTTTGTATTGAGAACGTACGAAAACCGAATAAAGTATTTCAATTTATGCAATAAATCCGCGTAATAACATGAAGGTAATTGAGCCGGCAAAAAATCCGAGGAATGCCAACCAAGAGATCTTTTTTAGGTACCAGAAAAAGTCGATTTTCTCCATTCCCATAGCAACTACACCTGCTGCCGATCCAATGATGAGCATACTTCCTCCCGTTCCTGCAGAAAAGGCGATGAAGTGCCAAAGTGGATCATCGGTCACTTGCGAGAACATTCCCATGGAAGCGGCAACTAAAGGTACATTGTCAATGACAGCAGAGCCAATACCCAACAACATAATCACAATATCGGTATTCGGGATAGCAGCATTCATACTATCGGCAAAACTAAAGAGCATACCCAATGATTCTAAGGCAGCAACAGCCAAGAGAATTCCTAAGAAAAAGAGAATACTAGGTAATTCGATTTTCGAAAGTGATTTGTGTACTGGACTGTGGTGCGATGCTTCGTCGTGATCGTCGTCTATCGAAGTGATATTGATTTTTGTCGCACTGAAAATTTCTGCAAAAGTAGCTACAATAGCCAACGAGAACATCATCCCAACATAAGGTGGTAAATGCGTAACGGTTTTAAATACTGGCACAAAAACAATGGCCGAAAGACCAAGATATAGCATAGTCGCACCGCGTGGGTGTACATCATCTTCTTCTCCGTCAACTGCAGTGTCTGGAATTTCTCCTTTAAAGGCTGGAAGCAAGGAGGCAATAAATACTGGAACGATAACACAAACCAAGGATGGGATCAATAAGTAAGAGATCAATTTCCCGGTGGTAACTTTGTCACCAATCCACAACATGGTTGTGGTAACATCGCCAATGGGTGACCATGCTCCACCAGCGTTCGCCGCAACGATAATTAAACCGGCAAACCACAAACGCACATCGCGGTCCCCAATTACCTTCTGTAAAATAGTAATGAGAACAATAGTTGCCGTTAGGTTGTCAATAATAGCTGAAAGGACAAAGGCCAATGCGGCAAAAATCCATAACAAAGCTTTTTTAGACTTGGTTTTGATAAAAGATTTTATGGTAGCAAAACCATTGAAATAGTCAATAATTTCAACAATGGTCATGGCACCGAGCAAGAAAACAATGATTTCAGCAGTTTTCCCTAAGTGGTGCAATAGAATTTCTTCTAAGTGGGTAGGGACTAATTTCTTTAAAGCTGTATCCACTTCAAAAACGGGTAAATGCCCTAGTGCAACAATTGCCCATAATAAAGCCATCATGGCCAATGCTGGGATAAGTTTGTCAATTTTTAAAGTGTGTTCAAGGGTAATGGCCAAATAGCCCAATACGAATATCGATACAAGTAAAATTTCCATGTCTTTGGTTTGTTCGCGCTGAAAGTGCAGCACGCATTTATTAGGATAACGAAAATAGACAATTCTCTAAAACATCAAAGCTTTATGGCAAAAATATATTTCCACTACTGTGGTTGTGCTTCGCTCCTGTTACGCTAGCCAAACAATTATCCAACTGCAAATCACGCAATACACCAAGGAAAGCGAAAATAAGGGCTTCTTTGTACTCAATCAGCTCGTTTTCAGGGAGAACAATCGTACAAGAACTAAACACTTTTATCTGTTCCATCAAAAATGAATTAAAAGCGCCTCCACCGGTAAATAAAACATCTCCACGCCCCGGCAATTCCTTTGCAATTTGCTTAGCACAATGCACCGTATAGGTATGGAGCAAGTCAGCAATGTTTTGCTCTCGGTATTGTTCAAGCAATGGAACGATAGTAGATTCAACCCATTCTACTCCTAAGGATTTAGGGGGTGAAATGGAATAAAAGGACAACGCATTCAGGTCATTTAATAGTGGCTTAATTAACTTTCCACGTGCTGCCATCGCCCCATTTTTATCGTAAGACATCCCTTGTTTTTGTGCTAAAGCATTCAAAACAACATTCACCGCGGTGATATCATAAGCGGTCGTTGACTGTTGTTCGAGCTGTGTGATATTAGCAAAACCCCCTAGATTTACACAGGCAGTATAGTTTTTAAACAAGTGGACTTCCCCACCAGGAACTAAGGGAGCACCTTGCCCGCCCAATGCAACATCGGCCACACGAAAGTCACAAATAACAGCATGGCCTAAAGCGGTAGCCAATTGGGGTAAGTTTCCAATTTGGTAGGTTATTCCTTCTTGGGGTTGATGTAAAGCAGTGTGTCCGTGAGAAGAAATAAAATCGAGTTTTTCTGTTGGATTTTTTTCCAAAAACCCTTGAATGACCTCTGCCAAATAGTTGGTATAAGCTGCATTTAAATCGTGTAATTCTTCCAATTTAAACTGGGTGAGCTTTTGCAAGCGATGCTGCCAATGAGGAGAGTAGGGTACAGTCTCGGCCTGAATAAATTTAAAATTCCAGTTTTCCTTTTTCTCAAAGTGCACCAATGCTAGGTCTATCCCGTCTAATGAAGTACCCGACATTACCCCTAAAACAGTTTTCGCAATGATTTTCACTTTTTACTTCTATTCTTTTTCAAAATTAACCTCTTTTTTAAACTTCTTTTAATTTAGTGGGGGTTGAATTGTGAATTTTTAAAAAATATCTAGCTCTAAATCTAAAGTCTTAAAAAACAAACAGAAAGACGAAGCAAAAGGTGTTAATCCGCCTTTATAAGCTTAATTTTGATGCTCTTAAAAAACCGAGGACTTTATGTTACCAGAAAAACAAGGGCTGTATTCGCCTGATTTTGAGCATGATAATTGTGGGGCAGGATTTATTTGTAGCCTAGAAGGAAAGAAAACCAATGACATCATTGGGAAGGCGTTAGACATCTTAGTCAAGCTGGAACACCGTGGGGCAGTTAGCGCCGATGGAAAAACAGGGGATGGAGCCGGAATTCTCATTGAGATCCCTCACGATTTCTTGAAGAAAAACGTGGATTTCGAATTGCCAGCCTTGCACCAGTATGCTGTGGGAATGACCTTCCTACCGCAAAAGGACAACCAACGCGAATACTGTGTTCATGTTTTCGAAAACGAAATAAAAAAACAAGGCCTAGCCGTTTTAGGTTGGCGTAAAGTTCCCGTTAATAAAAGTGTTGTTGGACGCATCGCAGCGCAAACCGAGCCTTATATTGCACAAGTATTTGTTGGAAAAGGAGAAAATGAAATCTCTGACCACGAGTTCAATGTAAAACTTTTTGTTGCGCGTAAAAAAGCAGAACACACCATTTATGAATCGAAATTATCGGAGGCAAAATATTTTTACTTCCCTTCGCTTTCTACGCATACATTAATCTATAAAGGTTTATTGGTACCAGAAGACATTGAGCCTTACTACACTGATTTATCAGACCCACTAGTGGTAACACGTCTGGCTTTGGTACACCAACGTTTCTCGACCAACACTTTCCCTACTTGGGACTTGGCACAGCCTTTCCGTTATATGTGTCACAATGGAGAGATCAACACCTTTAGAGGAAACTACAGCCGCATGCAGGCGAGAGAAGAGCTTTTCAAAAGCGAACTCATTGGTGACGACATAAAAGAAATCCTCCCGGTAATCCTTAAAGGAAAATCAGATTCCTCTTCAATGGACATGGCCGTTGAACTACTTTTAGCAACTGGTCGTTCTTTACCTGAGGTTATGATGATGATGGTACCGGAAGCTTGGGAGAAACACAAATCTATGGACCCCGCCAAAAAGGCATTCTATCAATACAACGCCTGTATCATGGAACCTTGGGATGGTCCTGCCTCTATTCCTTTTACCGACGGTAAATACATTGGTGCCCTTCTAGATCGTAATGGACTTCGTCCTTCACGTTACACCGTAACCAAAGACGGTTATGTGGTGATGTCATCGGAAGCAGGAGTACTCGATATCGACCCCGCTAACGTGGTCAAACACGGTCGTTTGGAGCCTGGTCGTATGTTCTTGGTGAACATGGACGAAGGTCGTATTGTAGAAGACGAAGAAATCAAGCAGCAAGTTGTGAGCGAGCGTCCTTACCAAGAATGGTTAGACGAAAACTTACTCCCACTTGCTAAAGTCCCTTACACCGGGAATCACTTAGAAGTAGAATCAGAAAATTACGACACACGCCTTCGTGTGTTTGGTTATACACAAGAAGACTTTAAGACCATCATCCTCCCCATGAGTTTACAAGGGAAGGAAGCGATTGGTTCTATGGGAACAGATACGCCTTTGGCCGTTTTATCTGACCGCCCTCAATTGTTGTACAACTACTTTAAACAACTTTTCGCCCAGGTAACTAATCCACCTTTGGACGGAATTCGCGAAGAGATTGTAACCGATACTTCTTTGAGCATTGGGAACGATGTAAATATTTTCGACATCAGCCCAGCACATGCCAAGAAATTAAGCATCCAAAACCCTGTTATTTCCAATGAGGATTTAGACAAGATCAAGCACATTGATCACCCAGACTTCAAGGCAGTGGCCATCCCTGCACTTTATGAAGTACACAAGGGGGTAAATGGTTTAGAAGATGCCCTAGACCAAATGGTAAAAAGCATCGAACGCGAGGTAGATAAAGGAGCGAATATCGTTATCCTATCCGACCGCGGGGTGTCTAACTACTTTGCACCTATCCCAATGTTACTGGCCTGTGCACACACCCACAATGCCTTAAAACGTTTAAAGAAACGTTCCAATTTTGGTATCGTGATCGAGTCGGCAGAGCCGCGTGAACCACACCATTTCTCTTGTTTATTTGGTTATGGTGCAAGTGCCATTAACCCCTACATGGTCAACGAAATCATTGAAAAACAAGTGGAAGAAGGCAACATCCAAGGGATTGATGCTGAAACCGCTATTGACAACTTCAACAAAGCTATCGCAAAAGGAATTGTCAAGGTAATGAACAAGATTGGTATCTCTACCCTCCACTCCTACCGTGGAGCACAAATCTTTGAAGCTTTAGGATTGAGCGAAAAGTTTGTCGATCAATTCTTTTGTGACACCGCAACTCGAATCGAAGGAGCAGGTCTATATGAATTAGAACGCGAAATCGCGCGTAGATACAGCAAAGCATTCAGCAAAGAAGGTTTAGCCGGTCTTGATCTAGAAATTGGTGGAGAATACCGCTGGCGTCGCGACGGGGAAGCCCACATGCTTAACCCAACAACCATTGCTAAACTGCAACAAGCTGTGAAGCAAAACAAATGGGAAAGCTATGAGGTGTATTCCAAGATGATCAACGAACAGTCGGAAAAACTCATGACGATTCGTGGACTCTTTGAATTTTCAAGCTTTGACCCTATTCCATTAGAGGAAGTGGAACCATGGACAGAAATCGTAAAACGTTTCAAAACAGGTGCCATGTCCTTGGGATCTATTTCTGCTGAAGCCCACGAAAACTTGGCCATTGCCATGAACCGTATCGGCGGGAAAAGTAACTCTGGAGAAGGTGGAGAAGATCCACAGCGTTTCCAACCCGACAACAACGGTAACTGGCGTAATTCAGCCATCAAACAAGTGGCTTCTGGACGCTTTGGGGTATCGAGTCACTACCTCTCTTCAGCCAAAGAAATTCAAATTAAAATGGCCCAAGGAGCCAAGCCAGGGGAAGGTGGACAACTACCTGGACCTAAGGTGAATCCTTATATTGCATCGGTGAGAAACTCTACACCTTATGTAGGATTAATTTCTCCACCACCACACCACGACATCTACTCTATCGAGGATTTAGCGCAGTTAATTTATGACTTAAAGAACGCAAACCGCGAGGCACGAGTGAACGTAAAACTTGTTTCTGAAGTAGGTGTAGGAACCATCGCCGCTGGGGTGGCCAAAGCCAAAGCCGATGTTATCCTTATCTCTGGTTTTGATGGTGGAACAGGAGCTTCACCTTTAACCTCCTTAAAACACGCTGGATTACCATGGGAACTGGGTATCGCTGAGGCACAACAAACCTTAGTAATGAATGACCTGCGTAACCGTATTGTCCTCGAATGTGATGGACAAATGAAAACCGGACGTGATGTAGCCATCGCTTGTTTACTTGGAGCAGAAGAATTTGGTTTCTCTACTGCACCTTTGGTTGCTTCGGGTTGTATCATGATGCGTGCTTGTCACCTCAACACCTGCCCGGTGGGAATTGCCACGCAAGACCCAGAGTTGCGCAAGAACTTCAAAGGGAAACCAGAACACGTTATTAACTTCATGTACTTTGTGGCTGAAGAATTACGTAAAATCATGGCTGATCTAGGCTTTAGAACAGTAGATGAGATGGTAGGACAGTCACAGAAAATCAATATGAAGAAAGCCGTCGATCACTTCAAAGCGCAAGGCATCGACCTTTCTAAAATCTTGTACAAACCAGAGGTTGGACCTAAGGTGAAACTACACAACACCGAAAAGCAAGACCACGGTTTAGACAAAGTACTTGACTTTGACATTATCAGTGCTGCACACCCTGCTATTTATCGCAAAGAAGAACAGCACTTAGAATTCAATATCCGCAATACCGACCGAACTGTGGGTGCCATCCTTTCAAACGAGATTTCAAAAATCCACGGAGCTGATGGTTTACCAAAACACACCTTGAGTTTAAAATTCACAGGAACTGCAGGACAAAGTTTTGGTGCTTTTGGCGCCAAAGGACTCTACATGAAAGTCGATGGTACGTGTAACGATTACTTCGGAAAAGGCCTTTCAGGGGGTACTCTAGTTGCGAAAGTTCCCGAAACGGCTACCTTTAAAGCCGACGAAAACATCATTGTTGGGAACGTTGCCCTTTATGGTGCGGTTACTGGAGAAGCATATATCAACGGAATCGCTGGAGAGCGTTTCTGTGTACGTAACTCTGGAGCTACCGCTGTAGTAGAAGGAATTGGAGATCATGGTTGTGAATACATGACCGGAGGAATTGCCGTAATCTTAGGGGAAACAGGACGAAACTTCGCTGCTGGAATGAGTGGTGGAATCGCCTACCTCTATAGCCCTGACGGCACATTCGACGAAAAGAAATTCAACCTTGAAATGGTAGAATTGGAAGACTTGACCGATCAAGATCGCGAAACTGTTCACGGTTTATTGGTCAACCATAAAGACTATACGTCTAGTAGCAAGGCCGCTGAAATTTTAAAAGACTGGCCCGATAGTTCAAAGAACTTTATCAAGGTCATGCCAACAGATTACAAAAAAGCATTGGCCCTTTTAGCTGCTGAAAAAGAACAAGAACAAAACGCTTAATGCCATGGGAAAATTAAGAGGATTCATGGAGTATGATCGCATTAATGAAGAAGCGATTGACCCAAAAAAACGTATCGAAAATTACAAGGAGTTTACTGTAGCTCCAAAAACCGAGAAACTGCAAGAGCAAGGTGGACGTTGTATGGACTGTGGTGTACCATTTTGTCACAGTGGCTGTCCACTAGGAAACCTTATTCCAGACTTTAACGATGCGGTTTACAAAAACGATTGGCAAAAAGCTTTGACCATTCTTCATTCGACCAATAACTTCCCCGAGTTTACTGGGCGCTTGTGCCCAGCTCCTTGTGAGGAAGCCTGTGTATTGGGGATTGTCAACCCACCTGTATCCATCGAGCTTATCGAAAAGTACATCGTGGAACGCGGATATGCAGAAGGCTGGATCAAAGCCCAACCTCCTGTACAACGCACCGGAAAAACTGTTGCCATTGTAGGATCTGGACCAGCGGGTCTTGCTGCTGCACAACAGCTCAATCGCGCAGGACATAAAGTAACCGTATTTGAACGCGACAATAAAATTGGAGGCCTTTTACGCTATGGTATCCCCGATTTTAAAATGGAAAAAAATGTCATTGATCGTCGTTTAGCCATTTTAGAAGAAGAAGGCATTGAGTTTGTCGTGAATACTGAAATCGGAAAAGACATTCAAGCCACTCAACTCGAAGAGGACTTCGATGCTGTAGTACTTTGTATGGGCGCGACAGTACGTCGTGAACTTCCTATCCCAGGCGCAGACCTTAAAGGGGTAGTGCAAGCTATGGATTTCCTTCCTCACAACAACAAAGCAGTGGATGGACAACACGAAAGAGAAGCTAAGTTCTTAGCTACCGATAAAAATGTTGTCGTTATTGGTGGAGGAGATACCGGTTCTGACTGTATTGGAACTTCAAATCGCCACGGTGCTAAAAGCGTGACCAACTTCGAAATCATGCCTAAGCCAGCCGATGGCCGTACCGATGAAAACCCTTGGCCTTACTGGCCCTTTAAGCTTAAAACTTCATCTTCTCATGAAGAGGGAAGTCACCGTGAGTGGTCTATACTAACCAAGGAGTTCATTGGCGATGGGAATGGGAACCTCAAAGGACTAAAAACAGTGGAAGTTGAATGGAAGAAGATTCCAGGAGAACGTCCACAATTGATCGAAATTGAAGGGAGTGAAAAAGAATGGCCTTGCGAATTGGCCCTACTCGCCCTTGGATTTACAGGACCAGAAAAAACAGTTCCTGAGCAATTTGGGTTAACCTATGATGCTCGCGGAAACATTAAAGGTGAAAACCGCTACCAAACCGCAAAGCAAAATATTTTTGCCGCAGGTGATGTACGCCGTGGTCAATCGCTAATCGTTTGGGCTATTTCTGAAGGACGTGAAGCCGCTCACCAAGTTGATACCTACTTGATGGGACACTCTACGCTACCCCAAAAGAATACTGCGGGAGATTTAGCAACGGTATAATCAAAGCTATAAGAAAAAAGAAAACCTCGTCATTCGGCGAGGTTTTTTTATGCTTAAATAGTAATGATCGATTTACTCCTCAGGATTTAACGCCCGATCGATCAAATCGGCGACATTGACACGCGCACCTTTAGGAATCGTGTCGGTTACAGTGAGCAACAACAAATCTTTACCCGCCACATTGAGGAGTATTTTTTGACCTATAGGCAAATCAACTCCGCTTTTAGAAAAAGGCGAAAGATTAGGGTTCATAATTCCCGGGATTTTTAACGGAATACTTTGTGCGGTGCTGTTGACCAAATAGAACCCACGTTGAGGCGTTGCTGGGCCTGCTTTTCTTTTTACCGGTTTTCCTTTGTACACGACATACTCCACTTTAAGCGGAGCCAGAAAACGGTTTTCTAATTGTAAATACATCTCTGCCGGAACATTCAATGTAGCATTAGCGCCTTTGGAAAGACCAAAGCCTTTACGCAAAGAGTCGGTGTCGTGCTCGCGAGCAGAAACGCCCACATCAAATTTGGCTTTGTTCCACAGTTTAACGACAAAGCCTTTGTAGTAAGGATAGTCAATTTGCACCACTTGCTTGGGTGGGATCACCACCGTAGAGCGTTCCAAATTTTGCTTTTGAGCAATTAATGAAGTGGAGCAAAAGACGAGAAGTAAACACAAATGTTTCATGTACTAAAAATACAACCCTATCTTTGAAAGCCATGGGAAAAAGAAAAAAAGTAGGTGTCATTGGCGGTGGCGCAGCAGGTTTCTTCGCTGCTATTTCCGCCAAACAACACCATC
>WTJP01000079.1 GCA_011526275.1 Candidatus Arcticimaribacter sp.
ACAATGAATCCAAAAAGAATGACCCACCCCAAATTTGCGGAAAGAATTTCAGCCACGGCAACCGGCCCCGGTGTTGGGGGAATAAAGGCATGGGTAATGGCTAGACCAGCTAAAAGGGGCAAACCATAGTTCAAAATTGACTTCCCTGTTTTGCGTTGAAGAGAATACACCAAGGGAACCAAAAGGATAAAAGCTACATCGAAAAAAACGGGTATGGCCAAGATAAAGCCTGTACACATCAACGCCCAGGAAGTGCGTTTTTCACCGAAAGCCTGCAGCAGTCGATGCGCCAATACCTGTGCCCCACCTGAATGTTCCAACATCCCGCCCAACAAAGTACCTAAGCCCACCACTGTGGCGACAAAGCCCAAGGTGCCGCCCATTCCGTCTTGTAGGGTTTTTAGGATGTTTTGCGCTGGAATACCCGCAAAGATGCCCAAGGCTATACTCGCAAGGAATAAGGATAAAAAAGCGGGTAGCTTTAAACGTAAAATGAGCAGTAACAATAAAGCGATACTGGCTAAAACAGCCATAAAGAGGGAGTAATCTAGCATAGCGAAATGTACTCATTTTCTCAGGATAATTTTCATTGGGTAAACTTCTGGGAAAAAAGTATCTTCGTTTACATGATGTTCCGAAACCAAATTCAGATTCTATTTTTATTTATTGCGGCCAATGTTTTGGCGCAACAACCCACTCCACCACTCGATATTCCTTTAAAACTTTCGGGGACTTTTGGGGAATTCCGGCCAACCCATTTTCACGCAGGACTAGACATTAAAACACAAGGACAGCAAGGCTTTGAAGTTAGCTCAATCAAAGAGGGAAGCATCCGCCGTATTCGGGTAGCGACCACTGGCTATGGGAAATGCCTCTACATTCAACATGCCGATGGGACGACCTCGGTCTATGCCCACCTAAAGAAGTTCGCTCCTAAAATAGAACGCTACATTAAAGCGATTCAATACGAAAAGGAAAGCTTTACCATTCAGAAGTTCCTCAAATTAGGAGAAATGACTGTAGAAGAAGGGGAACTTATCGGTTACTCGGGAAATACGGGAGGGTCTATGGGACCACATCTCCATTTTGAAATTCGAGACACCAAGGCAGAAACGCCTTTAAACCCCCTTCAGTTGGGCTTTGACATTCCCGATAGCATTCGACCCATTGTACAAGGACTCTATTACTATAAAAAAGGGATGAATGGACTAAGCGAAAAAAACCGCATTAACCTTGGTCGGGAAAACGACAGTGTTTATTCCGCCAACCTACTGCGTTTGGGTGGGGAGCACGCCTTTGGCATTCGTTTGTTCGACCGACAAGACATGAGTTACAACCGAAACGGTATTTATCGGGCGGAGGTGTTAGTCAACGGCAGCTCCATTTTCAGTTATACCTTCGATAAAATTGATTTCAGGGACGGAAAAAAAATAAATGCCCTTATCGATTATGCTACCTATAGAGACGAGCGCATCCGCATTCAAAAACTGTTTAGAGATCTCGAAGTGGACTACAGTTTTCTTCCCCCTGAAGCCCCGAATGGCTTTTTGAATTTTGAGGAAGGACGCGCTTATCAAGTACAAATCAAGATTGAAGATTATGCGCACAACACCACCTATGTTTCCTTTTATGTAGAAGGAATGGCTAACCTCCCCGAAACAGAAGCTGTGGCATTTGAAAACCCCATAGATCCTGAACAGGACTATCTCTTTGCTTTCGACAAACACGAACTTTATGTACCTAAAGGAACATTTTACCAAACGGTCGATTTAAAGGTGGAAGAACGGGAAGACACGTTGTTTATCGAGCAACTCCCTTACCCCCAACGTAAGGGATTCGAACTCCAAGTAGCTATCCCTGAAGGATTGGATAGCATTGCTAAACAACAACTAGCCCTAGCGCTCTACAACCCAAAACCAAAAAAGGGAAAAGACAGTTTACGCTATGTATGGACAGTCAAAAAAGACAGCCTACTATCGACCAAGTCGGCCTATCCTGGTACTTATGTTTTCACCAAAGACACCCTTGCTCCAAAAGTAGAGGCGCTCAATTTTAGAGACGAACAATGGGTGAGCAACTATAAGTTTTTAGAAATGCGGGTGGAAGACGATTTTTCGGGTATTAAGTCCTATCGAGCAAGCATTAACGATCAATGGATTCTCATGGAGCACGAACCCAAGGACAAAACTTTAATCTATGACTTTAGTGACCTCAACTTTGAAAAAGCACGTTTAGATTTTAAGCTAGAGGTTGAAGATAATGTAGGGAACAAGACCCTATATGAAGCGACCTTATTTAGGAAGCCCCAGTCTTAAACTCCTCTAAAACCGACAGTAAGTAATCGATTTCTTCTTTAGTATTGAAAGAAGAAAAAGAGAAACGAATAGAAGGGTGCCCTTTTTGTTCTTCACACAATACTTCCTGCAAGACATGTGAACCAATATTGCTTCCGGCTTGACAGGCACTTCCTTTAGAGCAAGCAACACCCTTTAGATCCAGGTGAAAATCAAACAGTCCCACTTTTTCGGCTGGAACGGGTAGGCAAACATTTAATAAAGTATAGGTACTCTTCTCTGCTTCCCCACAACAACCATTAAAATGCAATTCGGGATATATTTTTTGCAAACCCTGCATGAGTTGTTGTTTTAAGCTTAAAATATACGCACGTTCTTCCTCCAAATGCGCATAGGCCAGTTCAAGTGCTTTGGCCATACCCACTATATTATGCACCGATTCTGTTCCTGCGCGTAAGCCCCGTTCTTGTCCGCCCCCAACAATAAAGGGATTTAAGCCCGAGTTTTTACGCACAAAAGAAAAACCTATTCCCTTGGGGCCGTGAAATTTATGAGCAGCTGCCGAAAGAAAATCTATTTTGATTTCTTCTAAGTCAATTGCAAAATGTCCAACGCCTTGTACAGCATCGGTATGGAAAAGAGCATGGTGTGCTTGACAGAGATCGGCGACACGTTTAAGGTCGAGTATCGTTCCAATCTCGTTGTTAACATGCATTAAAGTCAC
>WTJP01000026.1 GCA_011526275.1 Candidatus Arcticimaribacter sp.
GGTGAAACGCTTATATTTTCTATTCCAAATCCTTTTTTGGGTCGCATAGTCGCGAAAACTCGATACCACTTTTATCACGATGCTGTCCTTTAAAGCAGCTGCTCGCATACTTTCAAATGCAGTTGCTGCCGCGGGTTGAAGCTGAAAATCTTCTTCGCTCATTTCGAGGCTATAACGCCCAAGGAGCAAACTGTCGGGAACAAGCGCATGTTCTTGACTAATTCCTAGTTGCAGTCCGAAAAGAAGAAAAAGTAAACTGATTTTTTTCATGGTAAAGTTTTGTAATAACAGTAATGAGGTCCAATTAAAGGAAGGTCAAAAACACCGCCCTCTACTTTGTACCCTAAGTTTTTATAAAAGGGAACAGCACTTAGTCTTGCATTTAACCAAAGCAAGGGAACTTTTTTTCTGCTAAGTTCACGTTCAATGCTGTGCATAAGTAAGCGTCCAATTCCATTGGTTTGATGGGTTTCTAAAACAGCCACTCCACGCACTTGGTAGGTGTTTTTCTCATCAAATGCAGGGTGCTGTTTTTCATAAGCCGACAATACTCCCACCAGCTTTTCGTCAAGATAAGCTCCTAGGTGGAGTGTAGAGGTTAATTCGTCTCCGTCGAAAATACAACTCTCCAATGGACGTCCCTTCCTCAATACAGGGTGGCGAACAACATGCGTGCTTGCTGCTTCAATTGCTTGAATTAAAATCCCTGCTTTCATTTCAGAAAAATAAACAATAATTTTTCTTCTTCATCTTTCGCTGCTTTCCTTTTTTAGTAGTTTTGAACATGGCAATACATTTTTCTCTCCTCAGTTCAAAAGATATACCGCAAATCGTCCCCTTAATGGAAGTCTTCAATGAGCATAAATTTTCAGCGGAGGTATTACAAAAACGCTTTGAAGCGATGTTTCAACAGCACTATGAATGTGTGGGTGTTTTTGAAGAAGATCGTTTGATTGGCGTTACAGGTCTGTGGTACCAAACCCGTCATTATTCGGGAAAAAGTTGCGAGGTCGATCATGTTTATATCGACGAAAAACACCGCAGCGGTGGAATTGGAAAGCAACTCTTTGCCTTTATTGAAACGCATGTAAAAGCCAAAGGATGTGAGGCCATAGAACTCAACACCTATGTGCAAAATGCAGCTTCGCATAAGTTTTATTTCAACCTTGGTTTTAAAATTTTAGGCTTTCATTTTTTGAAGGAAATCTAAAAGTAGCTTATATTTGTACCAATGCGGGAGTAGCTCAGTTGGTAGAGCGTCAGCCTTCCAAGCTGAATGTCGCCGGTTCGAACCCGGTCTCCCGCTCAACTTTCCTCCCTCCTTTAACAACATTTAACTCCCCTTGCATTAGCGCTTTCGCATTTATGCTTAATTTTAAGCAATGAAAGCAACCCTATCCCTTTTTTTCTCCTGCTGTTTCTTGCTGCTTAGTGCACAAGAAAAAAGAGAGCTGCTTCGCGGGAAATTACTCTACCGCAATGTCAATGTCATTGCTGCCAATGTGGTCAACAATACCGCTCAAACCAATACCATTACAGACGGAGAAGGGGAGTTTTCCATCCCTGCCAAAGTGGGTGACGAATTGATTTTTTCTTCTGTTGAATTCCGCATTAAGACCTTAAAAATCACCCCTGAAATTATCGCGAAGAACCGTTTGGTGGTCGAAGTAAACGAGCGGTTGAATGTGCTTGATGAAATCGTGGTGGGTCCCGAGAATACCCAAAAATTCCTCGATTTAAAAAAGGAAGAATTTTCACGGGTAGATTATACCCAAGATAAATCTACTCAAGTAGACAATGTAATTTTGCGGCAAGGGCAGTTGGTCAATGGACTCAACATCATCAATGTAGCCAAGTTATTGGCAAAAGTGGTGCAAGGTAAAGACCTAAGCGAGCCCCGAACTTTGGTGCCCTCAAAGGTGCTGCCCATGATTTTTGAAGAACGATTTTTCACCCAAGATCTCGGACTAAAGCAAGAGGAGCTTGTTGGTTTTCTTGAACTGATGGATGAAAATTTACCCAGCGATCGATTACTCAAGAAAGACAAAGAGTTTCAATTGATCGAATTCTTGTTGCAAGAGAGCGAAAAATTCAAGCAAAATCGTTGAGAAGTACCGCCGTATTTTTTTGCTTTTTTTTCTGTTTAAGCGGCTTGTTCGCTCAAAAATATAAATTGTTAGAGGGGCAAGTAACCCACCCAAATTTAGCTGTGGCAGGAATTCATGTGATCAATGCCGACCGTGGTTTGGCCGAGATTACCGACATTAACGGCTACTTTCAAATCTCGGTAGCAGTAGGGGAGCGCTTGGTGTTCTCGGGGGTGCAATACAAGAAAAGAGAACTCCTCATTTCAGCAGAAATTTTTGCGCTTGATGGCATTAAGGTGTATTTGGAGGCCTTTGTCAATGAGCTAGATGAGGTAGTAGTTAAACCGCATCAATTGAGCGGAAGTCTTAGCAGCGATATCTCCAGTGTACCCAAGAAGATCAATTTTGACGATGTGGGGATTCCTGGTTACAAGGGCGTACGTAAAGAAAAAATTGTCTCAGCACAAAACCTCATTCTTTCCACCTTGCTCTTGCCCATTTCTGGCGGGATTAACGTGGATGCGTTGTATAAACACCTTTCGGGTTATTACAAAAAACTAAAGAAGCGACGAAAGTTAGACGCCAAATTTGAGGCAGTTTTTCAAGTAATTCGTTTTTATGGCTTGTATTTTTTCCTGGAAAATTATGCCTTAGAAGAGGAAGAGGTTTATGATTTTGTGCTGGGTTGTGCTGAAAATACCGCCCTGATTGATTTGTTCAAAAAAAATCGACACGAAGAAGTCGTTGCCGCCTTCGATCAATTTTATTCTACCCAATACCATGAAAATTAAAGTTCTTCTTTTAAGTCTTTTCTTTTGCTTTTCTTTTTCAGTTGAGCACGACTATTATTTGAGTACAACCAAAGTGCGCTGGGT
>WTJP01000074.1 GCA_011526275.1 Candidatus Arcticimaribacter sp.
CCTCCCATTAGGAAGTCCCGTTGCAATTCTTTTCCTTTGAAGCAGGAAATCGTTTATGGGGAATCCACCACGTTTATATTTTATCGATGCCTTACGCGCTTTTGCCATCTTAATGATGCTACAAGGGCATTTTATCAGCGGCTTACTCGACCCGGTCTTTAAAGACCCCGACAACCCCATCTATTCCTTTTGGTTGTATTGCCGCGGGTTTACCGCCCCCGTCTTTTTTACCATCACCGGTTGGGTCTTCACCTTTTTACTGCTGCGCAATAGCGAGCAAGGCTGGAAAAACCCACGGGTAAAAAAAGGACTTAAACGCACCTTAGAATTGCTCTTTTGGGGGTATTTGTTGCGTTTAAACCTCCCCATGCTGTTCAACGGGAAGATCAACAATTCCTTTATTTATCCTGATGTCTTACAGATTATTGGCCTTAGTTTGAGTTTAATCATCCTCCTCTATGGCTGTTTTTATTTTATGCGGCGTTGGGCAGGGGCAGTGTTTTTGTTGGTGGGACTCATCATCTTTATTTGTCAACCGCTTTATGTAGATCTCGTATTGGAAGATTGGCCTCGTTTTATCGCGGGCTATTTTTCCAAAGCCAACAAAGGGGTGTTTTATTTGTTCCCTTGGTTTGGCTATGTGTGTATTGGGAGTTGTATTGCCTACCTCTTTAACCCCAACACCGAACAATTGTGGGCCTGGGGCTTGGGCTTTCTCGCTTTGGGCTATTGGTTGGTGTTTAAGTCTTCCGCCTTTCTCATCGACTTGGAGTTTTTTACCGGGATCGAGCTGTTCCGTAAAGTGGCCTATAATAACTTCTTGTTTATTCGTTTGGGGGATGTTTTTTTCCTTTTTGGGGGCTTTATCTTGGCCAACGATTATTTGAAAAAAGGGCTGTGGACCACCATTGGGGGCAAGACCTTGGAAATCTATATTGTACATTACTTTATCCTTTATGGGAGTTTATTTGGTCTAGGGCTGTATAAATTCTATAAATACAGTTGGACTTTTCCGCAGGCGATCGCCGGTGCCCTCGCCTTTATGCTGGTCTGTACCGCTTTGGTCTTGGCAGATGGGCATTATCGCCCAAAATTACTTACCTTTTTAAAAGAAAAACGGACAAAGGGGTAAAGCTTGGCTTTCTCTAACGCGTCTCGATTTGTAAAACCGCTTTTTATGCACGTATTAAGAACACCCGACAGTGCCTTTGCACAACTCCCCCACTTCCCTTTCGCACCCAACTATTGTCAAGTTGCAACCGACTTGCGCATGCACTATATCGACGAGGGAGCTGGGCCCGTAGTACTCTTGTTGCACGGGGAACCGAGTTGGTCGTTCTTGTACCGCAAAATGATTCCTGTTCTGGTGGAAGGCGGCTACCGGGTGGTCGTCCCCGATTTGATTGGCTTTGGTCGTTCCGACAAGCCCGCCGCGCAAGACGATTACACCTATGCCAAACATATTGTTTGGACGCAGGCGCTTTTAGATCATTTAGAATTAAAAGACATCAACCTGTTTATTCAAGACTGGGGCGGACTCATTGGGCTGCGCTTGCTCACCGCCAATCCCGATAATTTTGCATCGGTAGTGGCTGGAAACACCATGTTGCCCACCGGTACTGCTACCCCACCCCAAGCCTTTCTCGACTGGCAAAACTTTGCAGCCAACAGTCCGAAGTTCGATATAGCTACCGTCTTGCAACGCGCCACAACGACTAATTTGACGGAAGAAGAATTAGCGGCCTACAATGCGCCCTACCCTAGTGAGGAGTTTAAAGCAGGTGCGCGAAAATTCCCTGCCTTGGTGCCTACCACGGAAGAAGACCCAGAAAGCGAAAACAACAAAGCCGCTTGGATGATACTCGCGCAATGGAAGAAACCCTTCCTCACCTTGTTTAGCGATCAAGACCCCATTACCAAAGGGGGCGAACAGGTGTTTCAAAAAATAGTCCCAGGAACAAAGGGTCAGAAACACCAGATCGTACAAGGCGGACATTTCCTCCAAGAAGACTGCGGACATGAATTGGCACAATTAATGCTGAAATTCTATTCGAGCATAAAACCTGAATGATGAAAAAACTGCCTCACCTCCTTCTTTTCCTCCTACTTTCAACTGCCTGTAGTTCAGAGACGACCATTGTCCTTGAGGAACAAACCCCCGTATCGAAAATGCGGATCAATTTTTACGATTCCTTGTGTAGCGGTGCTTTCTTCGAACGCAGTTGCCTTAACTTTCAAATTGACGAAGCCATTGGGGGAGAAAGCTGGCAAAAAGAAGCCATTAGCATCGAAGGCTTTACCTTCGAATTTGGCTATATCTATGAGCTTGAAGTGGAAATCACCGCGCTAGACACCACCAATTGTCAAGACGATTGTCCTACCCATCACTATGTACTTGTGCGCGAAGTGAGTAAGACCGCAGTGGAACAAGATTGTAGAGTACCCGTGGTACCCGATCAAATCTGTATTCAACTTTACGACCCCGTTTGTGGCTGTGATGGCATTACCTACAGCAACAGTTGCGTAGCACAGAACAGTGGCGTGGCCACTTGGACGGCAGACGTTTGTCTTTAGATATGTAAAGGACGATTATCCGTTGCGGCTAAGGCAGCTTCTTTTACGGCCTCGGCATAGGTGGGATGCGAGTGCGACATTCTAGAAATATCTTCGGCTGAAGCACGGAATTCCATCGCGGTAACCGCCTCTGCAATCAAGTCGGCAACACGAGCTCCTACCATATGCACACCCAAAACTTCGTCGGTCGCGGCATCGGCCAAGATTTTCACAAACCCATCGGTATCCATACTTGCGCGGGCACGACCCAAGGCACGCATGGGGAATTGTCCGCTTTTGTATTGTACACCGGCTGCTTTTAGTTCTTCTTCGGTTTTTCCTACAGAAGCAACTTCTGGCCAAGTGTAAATCACGTTGGGAATTAAGTTATAATCGATATGCGGTTGTTGGCCGGCTAAAATTTCAGCGACCATTACCCCTTCTTCTTCGGCTTTGTGCGCCAACATTGCACCACGCACTACATCGCCAATGGCATAGATGTTTGCCGCTGTGGTTTGTAGGTGATCGTTGACCTCAATTTGTCCGCGTTCGGTAATTTGTACCCCGGCGGCTTGAGCGTTTAAGCCATCGGTATAAGGACGACGTCCCACCGAGACCAAACAGTAATCTCCACTAAAGGAAACTTCCTCTCCTTTTTTGTTGGTGGCAGTAACCTGCACCTCGTCGCCTTTGCGTTCAACTTTGTTTACACCATGCGAAACATAGAACTTAACACCTTGCTTCTTAAGTACTTTAGTCAATTCGCGAGAAACGGCGCTGTCCATCACTGGTGTAATACGATCGGCATATTCAATAACTGAAACTTCAGCACCTAAACGACGGTACACCTGTCCCAGTTCTAAACCAATTACTCCCCCACCAATCACAAGCATATGCTTGGGAATCTCTTTCAATTCTAGGGCTTCTGTAGATGTAATCACACGTTCTTTATCGATGCTAATAAACGGCAAAGATCCCGGTTTTGATCCGGTAGCGATGATGGTGTTCTTCGCTTCAATGGTCGTTTCTTCTTCCCCCTCAATTTTAATGTGGGTTGCATCGACAAAGCTGCCTAAACCATTAAATACAGTGATGTTGTTTTTCTCCATCAAGAAATCAATTCCTTTGGTGGTTTGTTCCACCACCCCGCGCTTACGGGCAATCATTTTCTCGAAATTCACCTTAATCTCCCCGGGAATCTCAATCCCATGGGTATCGAAATGCTTGATCGCATCTTCATAATGGTGGGAAGAATCCAAAAGGGATTTGGAAGGAATACAACCTACGTTTAGGCAAGTTCCTCCTAAGGTGGAATATTTCTCGATTAATGCGGTTTTCATACCCAATTGGGCACAGCGGATAGCCGCAACATAGCCTCCTGGGCCTGATCCGATTACGGCAACATCAAATTGACTCATGTGTATTTGGTTTGTCCAACAAAGATACAAATGTTTAAATCCCAAAAAAAGAAGAAGTGCATTATCGTTGCGATAGCACAAAAGAGTGCAGATGCGTGATATTCGGATAAAAAGTAGGATATATTTTAAGCCTATTGAATCGCTTCTATCCTATCGTAAAAAATCGTATCATTGGAGCAAAGAAAGGACATGGAAGAACAGCAGCAAGAAATCAGTTTGGGGCAAGCGCTCCTCCCGGTAATCATTTTAGTGCTCCTATTGGCATTTAATGTTTTCGTTTTTGGAGACGATGCTTTAGGTGGTTCCAATCAGTTTATCTTATTGATTGGTGCGGCCGTAGCTGCTGTAGTAGGTTTTCGCAATAAAGTACACTACGACCAAATGTTGGAAGCAGTGGGCAGTAATTTAAAGTCCACCACCGGAGCGATTTTAATCTTGTTGTTTGTGGGCGCACTGGCGGGTACTTGGTTGTTAAGCGGGATTATTCCTGCCATGATATATTACGGCCTGCAAATTCTTCATCCTTCCATCTTCTTGCCAGCTTGTATCGTAATTTGCGCCATCATCTCTTTGGCTACAGGAAGCAGCTGGACAACTTCGGCCACCGTGGGGATTGCCCTCATTGGAATTGGTCGCGCCTTAGATATTCCCGTAGGTATGGTGGCAGGTGCAGTCATTTCAGGTGCCTATTTTGGGGATAAATTATCGCCCTTGAGTGATACCACCAACTTGGCTCCGGCCATGGCAGGTACCGACTTGTTTACCCACATTCGCTACATGACCTACACCACCATTCCCAGTATCGTGATTACTTTGGTGGTCTTTCTCTTTCTGGGCTTTTTCCAAGAAGTGAGTGGGGAAGCCGATACCTTAAGCTTACTAAAAAGCATCGAAGAACGATTCACCATCAACCTTGGGCTATTCATTGTACCGGCTGTGGTTATCTTTATGATCATACGAAAAGCTCCGCCACTCGTGGCATTAATGGTGGGTACCTTGTTGGGAGGCTTGTTCGCTTTGCTCTACCAACCGCATTTGGTGTTGGAAACTGCTGGAGCAACACAAATGAACCTCACCACTGCCTACCGCGGAATCATGAACGCCATTACCGTCGACAATGCCATAGTGACCTCAAACGACTTGCTTAACGATCTCTTTACCTCAGGAGGAATGCAAGGCATGTTAGGCACCATTTGGTTGATTATTTGTGCCATGGTTTTTGGTGGAGTGATGGATGCCATTGGGGGACTACAAAAATTGAGTCAAGCGCTTTTAGCCAAAGCACAAAGCACCTTTCAACTTTTTGCTGGAACGGCAGCTTCTTGTGTTACCATCAACCTCACCGCTTCCGACCAGTATCTCTCCATTGTACTGCCCGGAAAAATGTTTGACCAAGCCTACCGCGATCGCGGTTTAGCTCCAGAGAACTTGAGCCGAACCCTAGAAGATGCGGGTACCGTAACTTCGGTTTTAATTCCTTGGAATACCTGTGGCGCTTATCAATCGGGAGTGTTAGGCGTTGGAGTAGGCGAATATTTTGCCTTTGCGATCTTCAATTGGCTGAGTCCAATTACCACCCTAATTTATGCGTATTTCGGGATTAAAATACGTCAAATCACCACGGTATAATTCGACCATAAGCACTTCTTATATCAACATTAGATTTTGAAATTTCCATTTTGATTTTCCCTAGCGGGAAAGCTTAATTTTGGGGCTTAATTTTAAACAAATTGTTATGTCCAACGTTGGAAAAAAATTCCCAGATTTAAGTGTAAACGCTATGAACGAAATGGGTGACACCATTTCAGTAAACGTATTAAAAGAAGCGATCGACAACAAGAAAAAAGTATTGTTGTTTTGGTACCCAAAAGATTTCACTTTTGTTTGCCCAACCGAATTGCACGCATTCCAGGCAGCTTTACCTGAGTTTGAAAAAAGAAACACCATCGTTATTGGAGCTTCTTGTGACACTGCAGAAGTGCACTTTGCTTGGTTAAACACCGCTAAAGACGACGGAGGAATTGAAGGAGTAACCTATAATCTATTGGCCGATAGCAACCGCAACTTGGCTGGAACTTTAGGAATACTCGACACCACGAACGAGCGTTATGACGAAGAAACAGGTACTGTTTTAGTGGACGGAGACAATGTTTCTTACCGTGCGACTTACGTTATCGATGAAGAAGGTGTAGTATTCCACGAAGGAATCAACCACATGCCTATTGGAAGAAACGTAAACGAATACCTTCGCATTATCGACGCCTTGACCCACGTACAAGAAAAAGGAGAAGTTTGTCCTGCCAACTGGGAAGAAGGAAAAGAAGCGATGAACGCCAACCGCGACGGAGTTCAAAGTTACTTGAGCAACAACTAAGCTTTTGCTAAGATGCTAGAAGAAATCAAAGACGATAGCTTGCAAGCCTTGGTTGCAAGTGAAGCGAAAGTCATTGTACAGTATTCTGCTGGCTGGTGTGGGAATTGCCGAATTATGAAGCCAAAATTCAAGAAAATGGCGGCTGAAAATGAAGGAATTCGCTTTGTCTTAGTCGATGCAGAAAAGAACCCGAATTCAAGACAGTTGGCCGACGTGAGTAATCTACCCACCTTTGCCGCTTTTGAAAACGGAAGTCTATTGAACCAAGTACAGACCAATAAGGCCGACGTACTTAAATCTTTTGTCGATGAAGCTGCCGCTCATTAAACACATCGTTCAATTCATCGAAGAAAACGATGAGGACTATGTGATTGAAAGTTTGGAAGTACTCGAACATTTGTGTGACTACTCCGGCATTAAAGACGAAGAAGTCGATGTACTGGGAGAGATGATCTCCAACCTTTATGGAGCCCTTGAAGTCCAGAAAGAAATTAAAGGTGGTCTTCCCCAAAAAGAAGCACTGAACAATTTCATGAAACGGGTTCAAGGCAGTATCGACCAATAAACAACACCCCCTCCAAAAGAGGGGGTTTTTTGTAGGTCAACATAGGCCAAACAAGTCGGAGAGAATTTGTAAATTTGTGGGAAGCGTTAATTTATGGCCGCCAAACCCAAAGTTCCAAAATTCAAGACAGAGGACCCTCAAAAGCAACGTTCCAGAGAAATCCTCTTTGGAGGCTTCTTGGTGTTGTTGGGTGTTTTACTTTTTGTCGCCTTTAGTTCCTATTTTTTTAGTTGGAAAGTCGATCAAAGTAACCTTTCCTCACTGGGCGATCGCAGTGTAGAGAGTACCAATCTTTTACGAAAATTAGGCGCTGAAATTAGCCACTTTTTTATTTATGAAGGCGTAGGTATTGCCGCCTTTATCTTGGCTTATCTATTGTTGATGAGCGGACTTTTCTACTTTTTCAACGTTCAAAAAAACAGCTTGGTTAAACGCTGGACTTGGGGATTGTACTATATGCTTTTGGTCAGCTTCACCGCTGCGCGCTTTACTTCCATCTTCCCTTTCTTGGGAGGAAAAGTGGGCTTTGAAATTACCGACTTTACTATTGATTATATCGGTGTAATTGGCTTGTGGTCGCTGCTGCTCTTTATGGGACTAGTAGCCCTAGTGCTGCATTTAAACATTACACCAGAACGGATTATTGCTGCTTTACAGCCCTACTTTGTACGCGAAGAAAAATCGACAGAACCCGTCACTAGCTTTGAAGAAGAAAGTGCTGCTTTTCAAGATGTGGTTCAAGAAGCGGAAAAAGAATTGGTCATGGATATTCCTGCACCTACGCCCATACCAGTTCAAGAAGTCGCTGAAGTAGCCATGGAAGTTA
The DNA here is from genome assembly GCA_011526275.1 of Candidatus Arcticimaribacter sp. Lineage (GTDB taxonomy): Bacteria > Bacteroidota > Bacteroidia > Flavobacteriales > Flavobacteriaceae > Arcticimaribacter. Next base: position 7,737 of record WTJP01000074.1, read on the forward strand.
CTACCCAGCCTGAAGAAGAAGACCCAGCCCCAGAGATGAAAATTGAAGTAAAAGCCGTTCCCGAAGAAGAAACGGTCGATACCCTTTCAAGAGAATTGGTCGAGAAGTATGGGGCCTTTGACCCTACGCTCGAACTCAGTGGGTTTAAATTCCCTACGCTCGACTTGCTCAAAGACTACGGCAGTTCTACCATCACCATTGATGAGGATGAACTAGAAGCCAACAAAAACAAAATCATCGACACCCTGCGCAATTACAAGATTGAGATTGCCAAGATCAAAGCGAATATTGGACCAACGGTTACCCTCTATGAAATTGTTCCAGCAGCTGGTGTACGTATTTCCAAAATCAAAAACTTAGAGGACGATATTGCCCTTTCCCTTTCTGCATTGGGAATACGCATCATCGCCCCTATTCCAGGAAAAGGTACGGTAGGGATCGAAGTACCCAACCAGAAACCCAGCATTGTTTCCATGCGATCGGTCATTGCGTCGCAAAAATTCCAGCAGGCCGAAATGGAATTACCCGTGGCTATTGGAAAAACCATTAGCAATGAAACCTTTGTCGCCGATTTAGCCAAGATGCCCCACCTCCTTATGGCGGGTGCAACCGGACAAGGAAAGTCGGTAGGGCTCAATGCCGTGCTCACTTCCCTGCTCTATAAAAAGCACCCGGCAGAAGTAAAATTCATTTTGGTCGATCCAAAAAAGGTGGAACTCAATATTTACAACAAAATTGAACGCCACTACCTGGCCAAACTACCCGATACTGAAGACGCCATTATTACCGACAACACCAAGGTTATTCACACCTTAAATTCTTTGTGTATTGAGATGGACAACCGCTATGAGTTGTTGAAAAATGCCATGTGCCGCAACATCAAAGAATACAATGCAAAGTTTAAGGCAAGAAAGCTAAACCCCGACGATGGACATGCGTTCTTGCCCTATATCGTTTTGGTGGTCGATGAGTTTGCCGACTTGATTATGACAGCGGGGAAAGAGGTGGAAACCCCCATCGCTCGCCTTGCGCAATTGGCGCGTGCCATTGGAATTCATTTGATTATCGCCACCCAACGTCCTTCGGTCAATGTTATTACAGGGATTATCAAAGCAAACTTCCCTGCGCGTATCGCGTTTCGTGTTACTTCAAAAATTGATTCACGTACCATTTTAGACAGTGGTGGTGCTGATCAGCTCATTGGACGTGGAGACATGCTTTACACCCAAGGAAACGATCTCACACGAATTCAATGTGCCTTTGTCGATACCCCAGAAGTGGAACGTATTGCAGAATATATTGGCAGTCAAAAAGCCTATCCTGAGGCGCATCTACTTCCCGAGTTTGTCGGGGAAGAATCGGCGGCATTGGACATCGATGCCAGCGATCGCGATGCCCTGTTTAGAGAAGCGGCGGAAGTGATTGTTACTGCACAACAAGGTTCAGCCTCGCTTTTGCAACGCAAATTGAAACTTGGTTACAACCGTGCAGGAAGAATTATCGATCAAATGGAAGCTGCAGGCATTGTAGGGCCTTTTGAAGGCAGCAAAGCACGGCAGGTTTTGGTTCCCGACCTCGCAGCTTTGGAACAATTATTGAACAACGAAGATTAAGCTTAAATTGTTTTTATGAAATCAACCTTTTTCACCTTTGCCCTTTTACTGTCCATAACGTGTTTCGGACAAGGTTTTGAGCAAGCGAAAAATTTATTGGATCAAGTGTCCAAAGAAATGAAAAGCCATGAAAACATTCGCTTTGACTTTAGTTATGTGCTGGAAAACAAGAAAGAGCAAATCCGACAAGAAATGGAAGGAAACGTAACCCTCGCTGGAGACCGTTATCAACTTCATTTTCTCGATGCGATTCAACTTTTTGACGGAAGTAAAATCTACACCATCGTTCCTGAAAACGAAGAAATCACTGTTAGTTTTCCCGAAGATGAAGAAGATGTAAGTGTCAACCCCTCGAAGCTATTGAGTTTTTATGAAGAAGGCTATGGCTATGAGTGGGACATTGAACAACGCGTGATGGGGCGAACCATTCAATTCATAAAATTGATTCCCAGCCCTGCCTCCGACGAAGTAAAATACCTTTTATTGGGTATAGACATTAACCGCAAACAGGTGTACCGACTAATTGAAGTGGGGAACAACGGCACTCTGACTACCCTTACACTTAAAAATCAAGAGTTCGACATTAGCTTGCCCCCCACCTACTTTGATTTCGACGCCAAAGCCTATCCCAACTACTACATCAACGACTAGTGAAAATAATCGATCGCTATATTCTAACCCTCTATCTAACGCGCTTGTTTAGCGTGTTCTTTATTTTGATGTTCATCTTCATCATTCAAACCTTTTGGTTATTTATCGATGAATTTGCGGGGAAGGGAATTGATGCCGAGGTTATTTTTAAGTTTTTGGCCTTTTACTCACCAAAACTGTATCCATTGGTGATGCCTTTATCGGTACTTCTAGCGTCCATTATGACCTATGGGGCCTTGGCAGAAAACTATGAGTTTGCCGCCATGAAATCAACAGGGATATCGCTGCAACGCGCCTTGATGAGTTTGGTGGTTTTCCATTTCTTCCTCGGTATTGGAAGTTTCTATTTTTCCAACCATGTTATTCCTTTGGGCGAATTTAAATATTTCAACTTAAGGCGAAATCTTGCCAAGCTTAAACCCGCCCTCGCCATTACCGAAGGGATTTTCAACGAAATTGGAGAGATGAATATCAAGGTGAGCCGGAAGTATGGAGAAGACAACCGCTTTTTGGAAGATGTCATTATCCACGAAAAATCGCCTGACAATAAAAACAGAGTGGTCATTAAAGCCAAACGCGGGGAACTCAAAAGCGCTAGTATTGGGCAGGAGTTGCAATTGATTTTATTTGACGGAAATCGCTATGAAGAAATCTATTCTTCCAGAGCCCAAGAGTTGCGCAAATTAAAACACGCCAAGGTTTCCTTTAATGAATACGTACTCAATATCGATTTATCGCAGTTCAACAACGTTGATTTAGACGAAGAGAAATACACCAGCACCTACCGCATGCAAAAGGTAGATGAACTCAACCACAGTATTGATTCCCTAGAAACGCGTTTCCGTCGTGAGCGGGTGTCCTATGCTCGAAATTTTGTCACCACCAGTTTAGCCAACAATTTAGAAGAAGTCGATCGGGAATCTTTTGTACCTACCCCAGATTCAATTTTTAATCTGTACCGAAATCCCATAAAGTTCTTGGGGGATTCTATCTATAACAAACACGCACAAGTGGTGCGCCAAGCAAAAATTTCATTGGAAGGTATGAAGCGTAATTTGGAATCGAAGAAACGCTTGTTCTTCACCAATCAAAAGCGTATCAATCTCCACAAAAACAGCTTGCACGAGAAGTACACTTTGGGTGTGAGTATCTTATTGCTGTTTCTAGTAGGGGCATCTTTGGGAGCCATCATCCGCAAAGGAGGACTTGGTTTACCCATGGTTTTAGCCATCTTGATTTTCCTCACCTTCCACTACATAGGACTATTCGGGAAAAACGCATCAGAAGACAGCAGTATTTCGCCCCTCTTGGGCAGCTGGCTATCGACCCTAATCATCGCGCCCTTTGCACTTTATTTTACGCAACGTGCCTCTTCCGACAAAGGCATTGTCAATTTTGACCCCATTATTGTTTTCTTTGAAAGTCAATTTAGCTCAATAAAGAATACTATTTTAGCGGGGAGAAAAGCACTATGGAAAAAGAAGCATTAGACCGAATAGAAGACGCCATCGAAGCCGTAAAAAACGGGGAGGTCATTATTGTTGTAGACGATGATAACCGCGAGAACGAAGGCGATTTTTTAACCGCAGCAGAGAACATCAATCCTGAAATCATCAACTTTATGGCGAAGGAGGGACGCGGACTCATTTGTGCTCCCTTAACCGAGAAACGCTGTAAAGAACTGCAACTCGACCGTATGGTGAGTAACAATACCGATCCCATGGAAACAGCCTTTACGGTATCGGTTGACCTAAAAGGAAAAGGGGTTACCACAGGAATCTCGGCCAGTGATCGTGCTTTAACCATTCAAGCTTTAGTTGAAAAAGACACCCAACCGCACGATTTGTCTCGCCCCGGACATATTTTCCCTTTGATAGCAAAAGAAGGAGGGGTTCTACGCCGAACGGGGCACACCGAGGCAGCCATTGACTTCGCTCGTCTTGCAGGGAAACAACCTGCCGGAGTAATTGTGGAAATCATGAATGAAGATGGCACCATGGCCCGCTTGCCTCAATTGAGAAAAGTGGCTAAGAAATTTGACCTAAAATTGGTTTC
>WTJP01000166.1:0-20798 GCA_011526275.1 Candidatus Arcticimaribacter sp.
AATAATTGTTATACAAAACAAATTCTATTTAATCTTTTTCCGTTTTTGTTAAACAATTAAGCGAATAAATTCCGGTTTGATGATGTATTATCGAAGTTAGATTCGAGAGATTTATCTATTTTTGTAGAACTAAGAAAACCCAATATGACTACTACATTCGTTGCAAACACAGTAATTCTAACAACCATCATTGTTTGTATTGCAATTGCTCGTGATTTGATGAGAAAATAAATGCTTTGAAACGCAAAGACCTCCATAAGTTTATAGATCAATTCATCTATGTACTCATATTCTTAAATGTGGGTGCCATGATTTTGGAGTCGCACGAAAGTTTACGCTTGGCCTATGGCCCAAGCTTCTACGTGTTTGAAATCATATCCATCGTTATTTTTAGCACAGAATACCTCTATCGCATTGGATACGCTGTTTCCAAAAAAGGTTTTGCTGGAGCTTTGGGTTATATTTTTAGTTTCTATGGAATTATCGATTTAATTTCTATACTTCCATTTTACCTCAACCAAGTCATTAAAGTTGACGGACGCTTCTTCCGAATTTTACGTCTCTTCCGTTTGACAAGAATCTTTAAAATTGGGCGTAAGAGTAAATCGTTAAAAGTGTTTACCCGGGCCTTAATGTCGGTTAAAAATGAGCTAACCTTCACCCTCTTTCTTTCGGTACTCACCATCCTCTTTTCTGCTTCAGCCATTTATTACTTGGAGAATGAAGCACAACCTGAAAAGTTTTCCAGTATCACAGAATCCATTTGGTGGGCTACAGTTTCACTAGCAACTGTGGGGTATGGCGATGTCTATCCTATTACAGTTGGCGGAAAAATCTTTGCTTCATTGATTTCACTTGTTGGTATTGGTGTAGTAGCTATCCCAACTGGGGTAATTAGTGCTGCCTTTGTTGAGGAAATCTACAAGGAGCGCATCAAACGAAAGAACTAAACATTCCAATAATTTTGTTTAAGAATAGCGTATCTTTATACCGCTATGAAAAAAATAATTGTTGTAGGCTCAGGCTTCTCCTCCTTGTCTGTTGCTTCCTACCTCGCACAAGCGGGGAACCAAGTAGAAGTTTTTGAAAAAAACGACAGTCCGGGTGGACGCGCACGTCAATTTAAAAAAGACGGTTTTACCTTTGATATTGGACCATCGTGGTACTGGATGCCCGATGTTTTTGATTCCTATTTTGGTGACTTCGGAAAAAAAGTAAGTGACTATTATCAACTCGAAAAACTCGACCCAGGCTATGAAGTCTATTTCGACAATCAAAGTTCAATCAAAATAGGCGATAGCTTAGAGAAGATTTACGCTGCCTTTGAAGAAGAAGAAAAAGGAAGTTCTGTTCCGCTAAAGCGTTTTATTAAAAAAGCAGCCGACAACTACGACATTGCCATCAAAGATTTGGTGTACCGCCCAGGAATTTCTCCCTTGGAACTGGTTACTCCTGCCACTATTAAAAAAATAGGGTATTTCTTGAGCACCATAAAACGAGAGGTCTTAAAGGAATTCAACAACCCGCGTTTGGCGCAAATACTTCAATTCCCCGTTTTGTTTTTAGGGGCTAAACCCAGCCAAACACCTGCTTTCTATAACTTTATGAACTTTGCTGATTTTGGCTTAGGAACATGGCACCCCGACAAAGGCATGTATAGCGTGGTGGAAGGCATGGTAAAATTAGCCAAGGAATTGGGGGTTCAATTTCATCTGAATGCTACCGTGGAGGAAATCCTCGTGGAAAACAAACAAGCGGTGGGCATACGTAGCAATGGAAAAGTGCACCAAGCCGACGTAGTGATTAGCGGAGCCGACTATCACCACAGTGAAAGTTTACTCCAACCACAATACAGAGCCTACAGTGAGGCCTATTGGGACAAAAAAACCTTTGCCCCTTCATCGCTCTTGTTCTTTGTAGGAATAGACAAGAAAGTAAAGAACGTGTCTCACCACACCTTGTTTTTTGATGTAGATTTCGATGCACACGCAGCCGATATCTACGACCACCCAAAATGGCCGAAAGAACCTTTATTCTATGCCAACTTCCCTTCCATTACCGATGCTTCGATGGCGCCTGCTGGTAAGGAAGCCTGTTTCTTGTTGATTCCCATTGCCCCTGGCTTAGAAGATACCCCTGAATTAAGAGAAAAGTATTTCAATATTGTCATCGATCGTTTGGAAGAATTGACCGATCAAAAGATTCGCGAGCATATTGCCTTTCACGAGTCATTCTGTGTCAATGATTTTGTGGAGGAGTACAATTCCTATAAAGGGAATGCATACGGCATGGCCAACACATTGTTACAAACCGCCTTTCTACGACCAAAGTTAAAGAGTAAAAAAGTAGAGAACCTGTATTTTACTGGGCAGCTAACGGTTCCTGGTCCGGGAGTTCCTCCGTCGTTAATTTCGGGGAAGCTCGTAGCCAGTCTGGTTTGTCCCCCCACCACCAAATAACGGTCCATTGGTCTTCTTTTTCGGCGATAACATCGTTTAATACACCGATGTTCTTTTCTAGGGTTTCATTGTAGGCCAATAACTGCTCATTGATTTGATACCACAGTTCAATGCGCTTAAACAAATTGTACTTGATGAAGCGATCTTGTTGAATGTATTTGCGGTTTTTCACCCAAAAATCATTGTCCTCAACATCGATCTTATCTAAGTCAAACACCCATTGATGCGCCAGTCTCCCAGTAAATTCCTCGACATAGGTTTTCTCTTCCTTGTCGGTATTGATCATGAGGTACTTCAGGTCGGTTCCATCGTAATTGTCATTGACCAATCGACCGATATCTGACCCTAGAAAACGGAAGGTTCCATCGAGTTTAATGGCGTCGTAAACAACCCTTGGCGGATTGAAGGGATCGCGGTTGGTATAAAACGCCATGGGAGAATAATGGAAATCCTCTTCCTCATCGTAAACCAAGAATATACTGTCATTGTCTTGTTCCCAACGTCGGTACTGCTCTAAATACATGTTGGTTACCCACTCGTTTTGCAAGATATAATCTTGGGTGTATTCTTTCATTTCGATCAACTCATTGCGAAGCCCTACCAAGTTGTCGATATTCTTCTCACGGTCATCGAAATTTTCACCTTGCTGTTCTACCGAGAAGGAGACCAATACCCCAAAAAAGACAATCAAGAACTCCACAAAACCCTTTTTTAAACGGTCGTAAAAATCTTGAACAGAAAAGCGATCTCCTAGCGTGATGAGACGGAAGAACCAATTGAGTTCGCTGCGGTCTTTCTTTTTATTAGCCATAAATAAATTTGTGCTTCACTTTTTTGACAAGTTAACGGTCTTCTTCCAAAGATACAAAAGACTTTTCTAGGTCAAATAGTTCTTCAATTAGTTGAACGAGATATTTGTGGATTTCTGCCGCAAAAGGAGCATCAACTTCCGCTTGATTCGCTCCTTTGGGCACATCTTTTCTAACCAGTGGCAAAACATTTTCTTTGGGCGACTTAAACGAAATAATGCCCACCTCTACAGCAGACTGAGCGGCTGTATGTAAATGCGCCCAAGCATAGACCAACAATTGGAAAAGAGGATTTCTTTTATAATCTCCCACAAACGCCTCCCAGTTGTTCCAATACAATTTGGGTTTTTCAACTTTACCCGTTTTATAATCGATTAAACGCGTAGTCCCGTTAAATTGATCTACACGGTCAATCTTTCCGCGTAGCAAAATCTTTTGCCCGGCTATATCTACTTCCAAAGGAACGGCAAATTCTTTCTCCAGAGCGATGATAACCAATTCATTCCCTGCTTCTACCAATCCTTTTTCCGCTTTTAAAAATTGCTGTATCCCCCGCTGATAGGCCTTTATGGTAAGGTAATTCTCGCCTTTAGGTACTGGCATGTTAGGATAGGTTTCGGCATAAATCTTTGCTAGTGTTTCCTCCAAGCGAGCTTGCATAGCATCATAATCAGCAGGCTGTAAAACCCGACCTATAAATGGCGTGTAGAGCTGTTCTACACAATCGTGAACGATGGTTCCACGTGTTATATGAGAAAGCACTTTTGTGGGGGTCTCAAGTTCTTTTATCCCCAAAATATAGCGATCATAAAAGGTCATGGGGTTATTCAAGTAGGTGGTTAAAGAGGTAGGAGAAAATCCTTTTTCGGCTATTGCAGCCAAACGCTGGAGCATGGGTTGCGATTTAACCACTTCATTTCTTTTTTCCGGACTATTAGGGAAATAGACACCCCATTGTTCATCACTAAAATGGTGCTGCGGTTGTGCGCATAATTCCAATTGACGAATAAAACGACTTTTCTCTCCTGCACCTAGACCTTCACTTTTGGCATTGTACAATAAATGCACTTCTTTGGCGCGTTGCAACAAACGATAAAAGTGGTAAGTGTATATCGCATCGTTATCCAAGAAAGTAGGTAAGCCGTATTTTTTCTTCATGGCAAAGGGGAAAAAGCTTTGATCGTTTTTCCCAACCGGAAGTATTCCCTCGTTGACATTGGTAATAATCAAGCGGTCAAAATCTAAAACCCTTGATTCCAACATCCCCATGAGCTGAATCCCTTCGATGGGGTCTCCCTTAAAATCGAGGGTTTGCATAGCCATTCCTTCCTTCAATAAAACAAAAAAGGCCGAGACCTTTACGTCAAAATCGACCCCCTCGAGCTGTACCCGTATTTGTGCCAATAACTTTAATACCTGTGCTACAACCGCTTGACTCATATTATCCAAGACCCCTTTTAAGGCACTAAAATTTTGGAGTAAGGCAGTGAACTGATCGATCAATAAGGTGGACTCTTCAACAATGGTTAATCCCAGTTCATTTTTCAAAGAAGAAGAGAGTAGCTCGGGGGAAACTTTCGTGGAAAAGTTGGCCGTTACTGTTTTCACAAAAGAGGGAAATTCCTCGCTTACCTTAGTAACGTATTCGCCAAAAGAAGTATAGTGCAATAGCTGCAGCAAGAGGTCACGATCATAGCCTTCTTCTGTATATTGAGCATGAAGTTGAACCAAGGTCATGAACCATTGTGAAATGGGGAGTTGTTCTATGGCGTAGCCCATGGTAACATTCCACTGTTCTAGCCCTTCGGGTAAATGCGCCAAAGCGGGTAGTAATAATTGTTCTTCCCCAAACACCACGGCTGTGGTTTCTTTCGTGGAATTGGTTTCTTTGAGTAGTTTCCCTACATATTGCGCTTGGGCAATATTCCCTGAAAAGCCTACGGCCTTGATTTCTTTTGGCCCTTGAAAAGAAGTGTCTTGAAAGCTTAATGGGTTTTGGCGATAGAAAGGCCAAGTGGTTTGATAATGACGGATAAATCGACCTGCGGCATGAAATTGATCGTCGTAAAAGGTTTGATCGAGATCCCAAATCACCGCTCCCTTTTTCTCAACTAAAAAACCTTGAATTAAATCTTGTTCTGCTTTATTGAGTGCATTAAATCCTATGAAATAATGGGTTTTTTGCGTGTGCGATAAATACAACTCTAGACTGTCTAGCGTGTCTTTATACAACATCCCCAATGTCCCCCAATTTGCTTCCATTAGCGTATTTTCAAAAGCCGTATAAAGTTGTGGTAAAGCAGACCAAAAGGCAGGTGAAAAAGAACGCTCTTCCTCGGTGGAGAACACCGACTCAATACGATAAAACTCTCCTAGATCATGCAGTATAGCTTCGGGGTCAATCCGATAGGCGTCCAAGTCATTAAAGTCGTTCAACAATCGTTTTCCCCACTGTAAAAATGCGGTGAAGTCGTCGCGTTGGTGTTCTTGCAGTTGCTTAGTGTAAACGCCATACAACGCAAATAACTGATGGGTTGGACTTGCTTTCTTTAAGGAAGAAAGACTTTCAACAAAACCCTCAATACTGTGTATCGTTGGAGCAATTTGCGGTCGATCAATGTGCTGCAATAAATAGTGCTTAAAAAACACCCCAGCACGTTTACTGGGTAATACCACAACGACCTCCTCCCAAGAACGGTGCTTGGCTTGTATTTGTTGAATGGCTTGAACAAGAAAGGGCGTCATGATCCAATTTTAAATCAAGTTACTAAATAATGGGACAAAAAAAATGCCTTGGTTGAACCAAGGCATTTTGTTGTATGATTAAGAAGAAATTACTCTCCCACAGAGAATTGAACTCTACGGTTACTTTTTCTTCCTTTTGCGGTGTTGTTATCTCCAATAGGACGATCCTCACCAAAAGCTGCAGTGCTTAAACGATCGGCACTAGCACCAGCGGTGATCAAAGCGGCTTTAACTGCATCGGCGCGTTCTTGTGAAAGCTTTTGGTTGTAGGCTTTACTACCGTCGCTAGAAGCGTGACCTTCAACAACAAAGCCGTAAGAAGGATAGCTTTCTAAGATGCCTTTGATTTTTTCAATTACAGCGGCAGACTCATCTCCAAGGATTTCAGAAGATTCTGCTCTGAAACGAATCATTGAACCTTCTGTATTGAGGGTAGCGATAACGTCTTGTGGTAACTCTGGACATCCATTGTTCGCAGCAACACCGGCTAACTCTGGACATGCATCGTCTTTGTTAGGAACACCGTCACCGTCGTTATCTGGCCATGGGCATCCACCGTTTTCAGCTGGACCAGCCTCTTCAGGACAAGTATCGTCTTTATCGCTAAGACCATCACCGTCGGTATCAGGGCATCCACCCATTTCTTTGCTTCCAGCACGGTTTGGACAAGCATCTTCTATATCAGAAAGACCGTCGCCATCAGTATCAGGACATCCGTTCATTTCTACAGAACCTGCACGCTTTGGACAAGCATCATCTTGATCGATGATACCGTCACCATCGGTGTCAGGGCATCCTTGGAATTCTTCTAATCCAGCTACTTCTGGACAAGCGTCAAATTTGTCATAAACGCCGTCACCATCGGTGTCAACTCCACCAAATTTGATGTTGAGTCCTAACTGGTGTTGGAAGTGAACTACGCCTCTATCTTCGTAAGCGTCTTTGTAATTTACTTGGTAAGATAAACCGATATTGTCATTTGCCCAGTAGGCTAAACCAGCACCTAGGCTAAATAACATTGATTCGTTCTCACCTAAAGCTAAATAACCTCCACCAACTTCGGCATAAGGTTCCCATGTAGCGCTTTTTTCAGCAAATGAACGACGTAAAACAAGGTCAGCAGATTTGTAGATTAATCCTGGAGCGGGGCTTGTTCCAAATTTATTGATTTGGTTGAAGCTAAAACGACCAGCGATGGAATACCCTTCAGTTATATTTCTGCTAATACCTAAAGAGGTAATTGTAGGCAGAATATTCCAGTTATCTGTTGAGTAAAAATCTTCAAAAAGTTTCCCTTGTTCTCCAATAAATTCTTGACCTACGATGTCAACATTAGATTGGTTGGTTGGATAAGTATCTACTGCATTTGCAGAAAGGGTTACTACCCAAGGGTTGTTTTCATCTTGAGCGAAAACAGCAGTCGACAAAACTAAAGTCAAAACTGCAGCTAGGCTTCTTTGTATAATTCTCATTTTTAGCTAGATTAATTTGCACAAAAGTAATGGATATTGTTAAGGATTCAAAGCTTTTAAAGACCTTATTCTGACCAGACTATGTTGCTGAAACCTCAACGATATCGATTTGATTTTCCAATGCCATATCTAGATAGACCAAATAAGCTGTGGTTGGACGTTCAAAAATAGTCGTCACCCAATGCGCATACTCCTGAACCTGCACCCTGTCTTCATCTTTCTTAGCGCCTGTCTTATAGTCTATTATAACCACTTTTTCTTGATTGTGCACCAAGCGGTCTGGACGGATAATTTTGGCTTTGGGCAACATAATGTCCTGTTCATTTAAAACCGAAAAGTCTCTTGAAAAATAAGGAGTAAGACTAGAGGAGTGGACAAGTTGATCAAACAATTGCAAGAACTGTTCCTTTTCCTCTGCCGTTATTTCACCCTGAAAATAGGCATCTTCCATAACCGTTTCAAGCTCATCGGCATAATCTATTTTACTGATAAGTTCGTGGATTTTAATTCCAAAATGGCGTGCTTGTTCCAGCTCTTTTGAAGATTGGCGTTGAAGCATCAACTTTTCTTCATAGGGGTAGTGAGATGAAAACGCAGGCGATTGTTGCCCTTGTACTGGACTACTTTCATCGGCTATTTTGCCTGAAAATTGCCCCCATTCGTGCACACATTCCTCTTCCACGCCTTGAACGAAGTTGGCTAAAAATCCGGCATAGGATTCTTTTTCAATGAGTGATAGTGAAGCGTAGAGATAGAGTTGTTCACTTGCTCGGGTGGTGGCCACGTAAAACACATTCCAGGCATCTACTTCTTCTTCTCTTAATTTAGTGAAATACCGCTGCGCAGCTTCACTACCATAATGGGCCACACGAGCCGACTTATTGACCCACGCCAAGGGAAAATCGTCTCCCAATACCGAAGTAGTATTAAGCCACAGTTTTTCTTTTGTACTGGAATGGATTTGGCGATCGGCATAAGGGAAGAAGACCAAAGGAAACTCAAGGCCTTTTGCTTTGTGTATGGTCATCAAGCGAATCCCGGCATCACTGTTCGTCGAAGGTATTGTTTTTTGATGTAGTTGCGCCTCCCATAACATGAGGAACGCGTTTAAATCGGCGGTTTCTTGCAACGAAAAATTAAAGACTTCATCGAGAAAGCAAAGTACAAAAGCATCATTGCTCGCAATAGCAGGAAAACGAGCACAAGCCAATTGGAAGACTGCGTACAAACTGCGTTGACTTAACCAATCCAAGTTAAAAACAATCCCCTCTTCCTCCCAAATGTCACGAAGCGGACGTCCTAGATTTCGATACAAATAATCGTGGAGTTCAACCGAACGGTGCTTGCTTTCAAACAAGAAAGTGAGGTGGATTTTTTTCTGCTGTAAATCGTTGGCTTGCAATTTTAAGTAAACCAGTGTCATCAAAAAATTAACACTAATAGATTGCTTCAACACCAAGGACTCTGAACTGCTGAAGGAGAGCTTAGCCTGTGCAAGCATTGTCCCTATTGACTTGGCTTGCTTGCCTGTACGTACTAAAATGGCCATGTCTTCCCAATCATAACCCTTTGCACGGCAGCGTGTAATGTCTTCTATTATTTGTAAAGCATAAGCATCTTCTTCTTTATTTGATGTTGAATCTAAAAACGAAAGCCGCACATAACCACCCTTCTGGTTTTCTATTCCTTGTACTGCCCGATCGCCAAACAAAACTTTGTTTTCTTCATAGGTTAGATATTCGGGCAAAGCAGTAAAAAGCGCATTGTTAAAGGCGACAATAGCTTCTGCTGAACGATAATTTGATCCTAGAGTATGCTCTTCTTTCTCAACGGTAAACGGGTTGTAGCTTCCAATTAAATCAATGAATTGCTCTACGTTCCCCCCACGCCAACGGTAGATCGACTGCTTGGGATCGCCTACCAATAAAAGGGAACCGATGTGACCACTTTCCAATTCACTTTCAATGGATGACTTGATTAGTGGAATTAAATTATTCCATTGTAATGAAGACGTGTCTTGAAATTCATCGAGAAAATAATGACGATAGTTTTCCCCCATTCTTTCATAGATATAAGGGCTGGGCTGACACAAAACCTCTTTTTCAATACGTTCATTAAATGTGGAGAGTAAAACGCGGTTGCTTTGGGTTTGATAGGCATCTAGGGTGCGAGAAAGTACGGCCAACAAATTGAGTGGAATCCACTGTTTAAGCAAATCATTTAACAGTTGCCATTGGCGAAACAAGACCAAGCCTTCTTCATAGGAAGCCAAAAAAGTAGGGAGCAATATCTCAATTTGAGCCTTAGCTGCCGCTGGTGTTGTTGCTTTATGAATATTCTTCCCCGCTAGTAAATTCTCATGTAATTTTCCTTCATCATACTTTTTGAAATCGCCTTTAGACAAATTCTCAAAGCGTTTGTAAAGTGTACCGCGATTAAAATCATTCGCTACTAAGCCAGCATCGTTTAACTGTTCCAGTACGCTTTTTCCAAGCCTCATCAAGGCTTGTTTAATGGTTTCTTTTTTGGTTAAAAGGATGCGGTATTGTTCTTCAATCGTGTGGTTTGAGGCTTTTATAAACCGTTTTATTTCCTCGCGATCGTTCTCCTTGAGCAAGAGCTTCGCAGCATCCATTAAATTGGCTTTAAGGTCCCAGCTACTCACATCGGCATCGTCCATTTTTTGAAAGGTAAAGGCTTCTAGGAGTGCGGTGAGTTGCTGATCCTCTCCTACAGCGTCAATGACCTGCTCCACGACCTTTTCCAAAATTCGATCGCTTTGCAATTCAACCTCAAAATTATAAGCCAGGCCCAAATCCTTCGCAAAACTGCGAACTACACGATGAGTAAAGCTATCTAAAGTAATGATATCAAATGCTGCGTAATCGTGGAGAATGAGCTGCAAATTAATTTCAGCTCTACGTTGCAATTCTTTTGAAGAAATCTTGAGCTGTTCTAGCAGCGGTTTACCCATAGGGTGTTGGGATAAATCGTCTTGCGTAGAGGCAAAATAATGCAACTGCTTTAATAGCCTAAATTTCATCTCAAAGACGGCTTTGTTGGTGAAGGTCAAAGCCAACATGCGGTGGAAACGGTCCTCTTGTTGACTTGATAGCAACTTAGCCAAGTACTGCTGCACCAATAAAAAAGTTTTGCCTGCACCAGCCGAAGCTTGATAAAGTTGAAATGGAGCAATCGTTTCTGCCTTCATGATGCATTAAATGTAATTAATCTTTAGCTTTGTCGAACTAACCTTAAAAAAAAAGATATGGCTTTTGAATTACCAAAATTACCCTACGATTACAATGCACTTGAACCCCACATTGATGCACGTACCATGGAAATACACCACGGAAAACACCACAATAGCTACACCACTAACCTCAACAATGCGATTGCAGGAACCGATTTAGAAGGAAAATCAATTGAAGAAATCCTTACGGGCTTAGACCTTGCAAATGGAGCTGTACGTAACAACGGAGGTGGATTCTACAATCACGCTCTATTTTGGTCGACCATGAGTCCTAACGGTGGAGGTACACCAACAGGTGCTTTAGCAGAAGCTATTGATGCTGCCTTTGGTTCTTTTGACGCCTTTAAAGAGGCTTTCAGCAAAGCTGCTGCAACCCGCTTTGGATCGGGTTGGGCTTGGTTGTGTGTACACAAAGGAGGAAAAGTAGAAGTTTGCTCTACGCCAAACCAAGACAATCCACTAATGCCAGAAGTTGGCTGTGAAGGATTCCCTATCCTTGGGCTCGATGTTTGGGAGCACGCTTATTACTTAAACTACCAAAACCGTCGTCCTGACTATATCGCGGCATTCTTTAATGTAGTAGACTGGGCAGCTGTTAGCGCCTTGTATGCTGAAAATGCGTAAATAAAATAACAAGTGAAATTAAGAGGACCTAGCGTCCTCTTTTTTTTGGCTTAAACTGAAGCAAAATAAAAAGGGAGGAATAAATTCCTCCCTTTTTGCCCCAAATCTTACCATGAACTTAACCTACTTATGTTCTGGTGATGTAAAAGTGCAATTTTCGGTTAAAGTGCACGAATAAAATAGACGAACTGCATATTTACCTGATAAAGTGCTAATATGCCCGTTCTGATTTCCCCTCATAGAAGTTCATAAACGCTCGATTAACTACACGATTTCCCCCTGGGGTAGGGTAATCTCCTGTGAAATACCAGTCACCTTTGTGTTCTGGACAAGCCGTATGTAAACCTTCAATGGTTTGATAAATAATCTTGACAGGACAGCTCACTGAAGCATGCGTGAGTAAGGCCGCAATCTTTTCGGATACTTGTTCTTGACTAAAGGGTGCGTAGAGTGCCTTAACATGATTGGTAGCTTCTGAATCTTTATTTTCCACACTTGCTTTACACTTAGCATAAATTTGATCTAAGGTAGCCTGTAGCGTTCCTTGCTCTTCATGCAAGGCCAAAGCTGCCTGAAATGCAATAAAGTCTTCCAATTTGGCCATATCAATCCCATAACAATCGGGATAACGAATTTGCGGCGCACTCGACACAACCACAATTTGTTTGGGATTAAGGCGGCTCAACATGGTTAAAATACTTTGACGCAGTGTAGTCCCCCGCACAATACTGTCATCGACGATGACTAGATTATCGCTCGACTGCACCACCCCATAGGTAATGTCATAAACGTGAGCGACTAAGTCATCACGGCTGTTGTCGGCCGTAATAAAGGTGCGCAGCTTGGCATCCTTAATCGCTATTTTTTCAATACGAGGACTCAAATTGAGTAAGCCCTTGAGTTTCTCTTTGTTGGGTTGGTCCTGCTCTAACTCCAGTCCTATTTGTGTTTGAAGATGAGCTTGTGCTTCGCCTACCAAACCATAGAATGAAGTTTCTGCTGTATTGGGGATATAAGAGAAGACCGTGTGTTTTAAGTCGTGTTGGATGGACTCCAAAACTTGACCAAACAATTGCTTCCCAAGGTTTTTTCGCTCTTTATAAATAGAGGCATCACTTCCACGTGAAAAGTAAATGCGCTCAAAAGAACAGGCTTTTTTCTCTAAGGGCTCTAAAACGGGATCAATCGACACCTTCCCAGATTTTTTAATGACAATTGCATGCCCAGGATCTAATTCTTTAATGGTATCTAAGGGAACATTAAATACGGTTTGAATTACGGGGCGCTCGGAAGCTACAACCACGATCTCGTCGTTTTCGCAATAAAAGGCAGGGCGGATCCCCGCAGGGTCGCGCAGTACAAAGGCATCTCCATGCCCAATCATCCCTGCCATGGCATAGCCACCGTCCCAGTTCTTCGCTGCTTTGCGCAATATTTTAACAATATTCAATCGCTCGGCGATTTGTGGAGAAGCTTCAAACTTGTTAAACCCCTCTTTCTTAAGCTTCTTGTATAGTTTCGCCACCGCGTCGTCGAGAAAGTGCCCAATCTTTTCCATGACTGTAATGGTGTCGGCTTTCTCTTTTGGATGCTGCCCAAGTGTCACCAAATTCTGGAAGAGTTCATTCACATTGGTCATGTTGAAATTCCCAGCGACAATTAAGTTCCGGTGCATCCAATTGTTTTGTCTTAAAAAAGGGTGAACACTCTCGATGCTGTTCTTTCCAAAGGTTCCATAGCGCACATGGCCCAACATCAGTTCCCCCACATAAGGGACTGAACGCTTTAGTGCTTCAGGGTCTTCTTGTAAGGAAGGATTCTTTTCCATTCCTTCTTGAATACGGGCACTAATTTGATTGAAAACATCCTGTATAGGTTGCTGTGCTGAAGAACGAACACGACTAATGTATCGTTCACCTGGCGCCATATCGTACTTAATGCTTGCAAAACCAGCCCCGTCTTGTCCACGGTTGTGCTGCTTTTCCATCATCAAATACATTTTGTTGATACCATAAAGGGAAGAACCGTATTTCTCTTTATAATAAGCCAACGGCTTTTTAAGTCGAATCAGGGCAATTCCACATTCATGCTTAATGGCATCACTCATAGGGAAAGGGTTTTATCGTTCCACGCAAAATTGGTCAATTCTCTAAAAGCGAGTATGCGCTCTTGCAAGGTTTTCCCATCTACGGCTTCTATTGCATTCACACCAAAAGCTTCAACAGTAAAAGAGGCGAAAACCGACCCTACTACTAGGGCTTGTTTGATGGTCTCAAAATTAATTTCTTCTGCTTGTGCTAAAAATCCAGCCAAACCTCCTGCAAAGCTGTCACCAGCACCAGTGGGGTCAACTACTTGATCAATGGGGAAAGCGGGGGCAATGAACACCTTCCCTTCTCCGTAGAGTTGGGCACCGTGCTCTCCTTTTTTAATGATGACATATTTTGGCCCCATAGCGTGTATTTTTTCCGCTGCCTTGGGTAAAGAAAATTCTCCTGTTAAGATACGTGCTTCTTCATCATTAATCGAAATCAAGTTGACTTTAGCGATAACCTCATCGAGAATTTCACGGAAATGCTCCATCCAAAAATTCATAGAATCCAATAGGGTGAAACCATTCGCGTTAGTAAGTTGATCCAAGGCCATTTTTTGTACTGCTGGATGCAGGTTTCCAATCACGACTACTTCACTATCTTGAAAAGCTTCAGGGACTTTCGGTGAAAAATTTTCCAGCACATTTAACTGCGTATCCAGTGTGGTACGGGTATTCATGTCGTCGTGATAACGACCACTCCAAAAGAATGTTTTCCCTCCTTTTACTTTTTCCACACCATCGGCATTAATGCCTAAATCGGTGAGCTTAGCAAGGTCACTATCTTCAAAGTCCTCGCCAATGACAGAAACTAATCCGCATTGATGGTTGAATTTTGAAGCAGCAAGCGCAATGTAAGTAGCAGCACCCCCAAGGATTCGATCCACTTTTTCATAGGGGGTTTCGATAGCGTCGTAAGCCATTGTGCCTACAACCAGTAGTTTTTTATTCATATGCAAAAATAAGCTTCTTTCGTTTTTCTAAAAACAATTCTACCCGATTTCTAGGAGCTTTGTTTGAGTTGCTCGTAATACAAATCGCGATCCACCGCTAGGTTTTTAGCTGCATGAACGGCTAGAGCATCGCAGCGCTCGTTTTGCGGGTGATTATTATGGCCTTTAATCCATTTGAACCGCACTTGATGCTTAGCGTAAATCTTGAGGAAACGACGCCATAAGTCGGGATTCTTTTTGTCTTTGAAGTTTTTCTTTTCCCAACCAAAAACCCATTTTTTCTCCACTGCTTCGGTTACATATTTAGAGTCGGAATAGACCAAGACTTCCAAAGGTTGCTGTTTTAACATCTCCAAACCCTCAATAACAGCGAGCAATTCCATACGGTTGTTGGTGGTGTATTTAAACCCTTTAGAAAACTCCTTTACATATGCTTTCCCTACCCATTCCAAGACAATTCCGTATCCTCCAGGACCTGGATTCCCTAGGGCAGAGCCATCCGTATATAAATGCACCTCAGCCATGCTGTGTCAATAGCTGTTCAATAACCTGTGGATAGAAACGATGTTCTAATGCTAGTACTTTATCAGCAATGGCTTGGGGACTATCGCTTGGTGATAAGGCAACCCGTTCTTGTCGGATAATGTTCCCCTCATCATAGTGTTCATTGACGTAATGAATCGTCATACCGCTTTCTTTTTCTTCAGCGGCTTTTACAGCGCGGTGCACATGCATGCCATACATGCCTTTTCCACCGTATTTGGGCAACAAGGCAGGATGAATATTGACAATCCTGTTGGGGTATTGCGCCACCAAGGTAGCGGGAATCTTTTTTAGGTAGCCTGCTAAAACAATCAGGTCAGGTTGATGTTTATCGGTGTATGATAAAAGTTCATCTGGACTACTTGCATCGAAATGGTAAACAGGAATGTTTAAGGCTTCTCCTTTAGTAAATACGCCAGCATCTTTACGATTACTCAATATACTGTGTACTTGAACTGACGGGTTCTCTGCGAAGTGTTTGATTATTGAAGCGGCATTTGACCCACCTCCAGAAGCTAAAATAATGATTTTTTTTGGCATAATTCAAAGTGTAAAAATAGCGTAAAAAGCCCGAATTCAAAAGCCTTGGAGGGATTTGTAACGCAGTCGTTTTTTCGAAAAAAGCATTTTAACTTCTTGAAAACATTCTAAGCTATAAAGTTTTTATATTTTTGCCCTTAACAAAACTTAAACCAAAAAAATATGTCTGACATTTCATCAAGAGTCAAAGCTATCATTGTAGACAAGTTAGGTGTTGACGAAAACGAAGTTGTAACAGAAGCGAGTTTCACTAACGATCTTGGGGCTGATTCCCTTGATACTGTAGAGCTCATCATGGAATTTGAAAAAGAATTCGACATCCAAATCCCAGACGATCAGGCTGAGAACATTGCCACAGTAGGACAAGCTATTCAGTACATAGAACAAGCCAAATAAACATTGCTTGACATGAATCCAAGACGTGTAGTAGTTACCGGATTGGGTGCCTTAACTCCTATCGGAAACACTGTCCCTTCCTACTGGGAGGGACTCGTTTCTGGCAAAAGCGGAGCTGCCCCCATTACTTATTTTGATGCCTCAGAATTCAAGACACAATTCGCTTGTGAATTGAAAGGCTTCAACGCACTAGATCATTTTGATCGCAAGGAAGCGAGAAAACAAGATCGATTTACCCAATACGCCATGGTGTCTTCTGATGAAGCCATCGCCGATGCTGGACTCAATGACGATAACATCGACAAAGACCGCATAGGGGTTATTTGGGGAGCTGGTATTGGAGGATTAGAAACCTTCCAAAACGAGGTCTTGAATTTCGCCGCTAACGACATGAAGCCACGCTTCAATCCCTTCTTTATTCCAAAGTTAATCGCCGATATTGCTCCGGGTATGATTTCGATCAAACACGGCTATCGCGGTCCTAACTTTGCTACTGTTTCTGCCTGCGCATCTTCTTCCAATGCAATTATCGACGCCTTAAACTACATTCGCCTAGGCCATGCCGATGTGATTGTAACGGGAGGATCGGAAGCTGGTGTAACCTACGCTGGAATTGGTGGATTTAACGCCATGCATGCACTTTCTACTAGAAACGATGACCCTGCTACTGCCTCTAGACCTTTTGACAAAGACCGTGACGGTTTTGTCTTGGGAGAAGGAGCAGGAGCTTTGATTCTCGAAGAATATGAACATGCAAAAGCCCGTGGGGCAAAAATTTACTGCGAGCTTGCTGGAGGTGGCCTTTCGGCTGACGCGCACCATATGACAGCACCGCATCCTGAAGGATTAGGCGCAAAAGCTGTTATGCTCAACTGCTTGAGAGATGCCAACCTCGCACCTACTGATGTCGATGCGATTAATATGCATGGAACCTCTACCCCGCTGGGAGACATTGCTGAATCGAAAGCGATTCAGGAAGTCTTTGGTGAGCATGCTTACAACATCAATATCAATTCAACCAAATCAATGACAGGGCACTTACTAGGTGCAGCTGGTGCAGTGGAAGCAATTGCCTCTATTTTGGCCATTACCAATAAAATGGTACCTCCCACCATCAACCACCAAACCCCTGACGAAAATATTGATCCTAAACTCAACTTTACCTTCGGAAAGGCGCAAAAACGCGACGTTAAAGTAGCACTTTCCAACACCTTTGGCTTTGGTGGACACAATGCTTGTGTGGTGTTCAAAGAATTTGAGTAAATTGCTGAGTGCAATTTTTTCCAAAAATTTGGTCGAAAGATAAATCAAACCCTTCGTTTGATTCTGTTTTAAAGGGATACCTTGGCTATTCCCCAAGAAACAAATCCATTTATCAAACTGCTTTTACCCACCGGTCAATGAATACCAAAAACGACCAAGGGGTGTATATCAATTTCGAACGTTTAGAATTCCTTGGCGATTCTGTGATTGGGACAGTAGTAGCCAATTATTTGTACAACGAACTCCAAGAAGACAATGAAGGCGAGCTAACGCGCATGCGCTCTAAAATTGTAAGTCGAGAAAAATTGAATGCCATTGGAAAAGAGCTCAACCTTCTTGACCACCTCATTTGTACGGGGAAAAAGGAACTATTTGGCGATGATATTTACGGCAACCTACTCGAAGCATTAATTGGTGCGGTGTTTATTGACAAAGGCTACGAGCAGTGCAAAAAAGTAGTGTTTAAAATGATCATTACGCCACATATATCCCTTCACGAAGTAAAAAAAGAAATAATCTCCTACAAAAGTGTTTTGATTGAGTGGGGGCAAAAAGAAAAGATATCCGTCGAATTTAGCACGGCTAAAGAGCTAAGTAAAGATACCGACATCAACTACTACTGCAAACTCATGGTAGACGACAAACAATTGGTGAAGGTACGTGAAATTTCCAAGAAAAAAGCAGAGGAAAAAGCGGCCAAACGCGCGTGTAAAATCATGAAAATCATCAATTAATTCTAGTTTATACTATCTTTGTTTCTTGAATTTATTGTACTTTCACAATGAATTAAACAGCGCCCTATTTTCGCATTACTATTACAATGAAACGCTTTCTAATTACAGATTTTGAAGAGGAAGAGTCGATGGATTTATTTGGACTTCACAGCCCAATTGAAAGCTATCTATTGGCCTTTAAGCTCAACCAAAATTTAGGAAGTCATTTTAAAAACGTAACCGATTATAGCCAGCCGCCTTTTTTTGACCGCTATGTATGGTCTTCAACCCAAGAAGGTCCCGCATGGGAACTCATTTCCAATCATTACATATTGGCGAAAAAAGAGGAGCACAGTACTGCCCTATTTGCTTTAGAAACTGAGGAGAAAAAGACCCTCATTAGCACGCTTTCTAAAATCAATTATTTCCTTAAGGTGCCACAAGACGGGCTTGAAAAGGATCATCTTGATTGCATACAAAAGATGGGAGAAGTACAGTTAATTTACGCCATAACAGACCAAAGAATAAAACAGAATCCAAATTTAATTTTTGACTAATGCCGAAGATAAAAAAGACCAAAATTGTAGCTACGCTTGGACCAGCCTCGTCTAGTGAAGAAGTCATCGAAAAAATGATGCTCGCTGGGGTCAATGTTTTTCGCATCAATTTCTCGCATGCCGATCATGAAGATGTTGCCGAACGTATTCGCATCATTCGTAGTTTAAGTGAAAAACACAAAACCTATACTGCTATATTGGCCGACCTGCAGGGCCCTAAATTAAGAGTGGGGGTAATTGAAGAAGGTGCCGTGGTTGAAGCTGGCGATACCGTTGAATTCATCACCACAGCTCCTTTTGTGGGAAATGCCCAGAAGGCCTACATGACCTATCAGCAATTCCCTAAGGATGTTACCGCAGGGGAGCGTATTCTTTTAGACGACGGGAAATTAATTTTTGAAGTTACCGCTACCGATAAAAAAGAAAAAGTAACCGCAAAAGTGTTACAAGGAGGGCCCTTTAAATCCAAAAAAGGGGTGAATTTACCCAACACCAACATCTCATTGCCCGCTTTAACCGAGAAAGACGTTACCGACGCTGTGTTTGCCATTCAGCAAAAGGTGGATTGGATTGCGCTTTCCTTTGTTCGCAATAGCGATGATCTCATTGGTTTACGTCAACTCATCGAAGAACACAGCGAGCATAAAATCCCTATCATTTCAAAAATCGAAAAACCAGAGGCGTTAGAAAATATCGATAAAATTATCGCCTATTCCGACGGATTAATGGTAGCACGTGGTGATCTAGGCGTAGAAGTGCCCGCTGCTGAAGTACCCTTGATTCAAAAACAATTGGTCAACCGCGCCAAGAAGGCACGTATTCCTGTCATCATTGCTACACAAATGATGGAAACCATGATCGATAGCCTCACCGCTACGCGTGCAGAAGTCAACGACGTTGCCAACTCGGTTATGGACGGTGCAGACGCCGTTATGCTCTCGGGAGAAACTTCGGTAGGGAAATACCCTGTTCAAGTGATCGAGACCATGACTTCAATCTTGAAAAGCGTTGAAAATTCTCCTTTGATTGAAGTGCCGCAAAACCCACCTTCTATCCGCACAAAACGCTTCATCACCAAGTCTATTTGCTATCACGCAGCAAACATGGCCAACGAAATTGATGCCACAGCGATTTGTACTTTAACCAATAGTGGGTATACGGCATTCCAAATCTCAGCATGGCGTCCTAAAGCCCATATTTTGGTCTTTACGTCAAATAAAATCATCCTCTCACAACTCAACTTGCTCTGGGGGGTTAAAGCCTTTTATTACGACAAATTTGAGAGTACCGATAAAACCGTGGAACAGGTCAATGCCATCGCACAAGAAAATGGTTGGGCCGAAGCAGGAGACATGCTCATCAACCTTGCAGCCATGCCAATTAAAGAGAAAGGTATGGTCAACACCCTAAGGGTTTCACAACTTTAAAAAGGCAATTGTAGCTGCACCTCCAAGTTTTTTTCTTTTGGAGGAGCGGCTTTCTTTTCGTTGTTTAGGTTAGAAATAGTCACCCCAATCAAGCGGACAGAATTCTTTAAACGTTCTTGGTAAAGCAATTCCTTGGCATGTTCAACGATCATGCTTTTATCCGAAATAAAAAACGGTAGGGTTTTACTTCTGGTTTGAATGGTAAAATCGCTGTACTTTATCTTAAGTGTAATGGTTTTCCCAGAGGCTTTATGCCGTTTAATTCGTTTGTCTAGCTCGGTGGCTACTGCTTTTATTTTTTCCTCCAAAAACAACTCACTGGTCAAGTTCTCTGAAAAGGTGCGTTCTGCCCCCATGGATTTGGGAATACGTGTGGGTTTTACTGGACTGGTGTGAATACCACGAACGGCATTGTAGTAGTAGGCTCCAGATTTTCCGAAATTGGCTGCTAAAAAATCCAGGCTTTTTTCTTTGAGTTCTTTGCCTGTATAAATCCCTAGGGCATACATTTTCTTTGTGGTCACCTTCCCAATCCCGTGGTATTTCCGCACATCCAAGGCTTCGAGAAAGGGAATCACCTCTTCAGGAGGAACTGTTTTTTGTCCGTTGGGCTTGTGGTAATCACTGGCAATTTTCGCGACAAATTTATTGATTGAAATCCCAGCAGAAGCAGTCAATCCTGTACGTTCGAGGATTTTTGCTCTAATTTCTTCGGCCATCTTAGTGGCAGAAAACAGCTGTTTTTTATTTTGGGTTACATCGAGATAGGCCTCGTCTAAAGAAAGGGGTTCTACCAGGTCGGTATATTCATGAAAGATTTCACGAATTTGCATGGACACTTCTTTGTACCGGTCAAATCGAGGTTTTACAAAAACCAGTTGAGGGCAATTGCGTTGCGCAATAATGCCACTCATGGCGCTTTTTACCCCAAACTTTCGCGCTTCATAGCTAG
>WTJP01000166.1:20898-41095 GCA_011526275.1 Candidatus Arcticimaribacter sp.
GCAATAATGCCACTCATGGCGCTTTTTACCCCAAACTTTCGCGCTTCATAGCTAGCAGCTGCCACTACCCCACGAGACCCACCTCCTCCCACTGCAATGGGTTTGTTGCGCAAATCAGGGTTGTCCAGTTGTTCCACCGAAGCGAAAAAGGCATCCATGTCCACATGAATTATTTTCCGTTCCAATACTGCCTGCTCCATAGGCTAAAATTACATATCTTCTAGCCGTAAAAAAATCTTAATGATTGAAATAGAACGCAAATTTTTAGTTCACTCCACCGAGTTTATTCAGGCGGCTAGCCAGCACTACCGCATTGAACAAGGCTATCTTTCTAAAGACCCAGCCCGCACCGTGCGGGTGAGAATTAAAAACGATAAAAGTTTTATTACCGTTAAAGGAGCTTCCAGTGCCTCGGGCATGAGCCGGTATGAATGGGAGAAAGAGATTCCTTTAGAAGAAGGAAAAGCACTACTGCAACTTGCGCTTCCCACAGTAATTCAAAAAATACGTTATGAAATAAAGCACCAAACTTTCCTTTTTGAAGTAGATGTGTTTGAAGGACAACACCAAGGGTTAATTTTAGCAGAAGTAGAATTGGAAGATGAAAATGTAGAACTGAATTTACCCGAGTGGATAGGGGAAGAAGTTACAGGGGACCCTCGCTTCTACAATGTATCATTATCCTCGATGGAGGAAAAAAAGTCAACATAACTCATTTGGTGAATTTGCAAGACTCTATGAAGACTTTTAAGCGTGCAATTGGTTCCACGCTCCATTTTCCAGTATTGAATACGACTCAAACTGTTCTCCCACGCAAAAACCTCATAGCTTTTATACCCAGCAGCAATACGTAATTCCCTTAATTTTTTGCCTATTTCCTCTACAGATGTGTCGAAATCGTTGGGCGCCTTACTAGCCATAAAAGCATTAATAATTAGTGTCTTGTCTCTTAAACAAAGAACACCATAAAGCAGCCAATTACTTACATCTTTACGTATGTATATTTTAGTTAAATGAGTCGAGTACTTTACAGATTTTCAGGTTATAAGAAGCATACCATTTGGACTTCCCCAAGGCTTTGGCTTTGCTATGCTCGGCATTTTTACGCCAAAGGTCAATGGCGTCTAACGACGCCCAATAGGATATAGTAATTCCAATCTCAGCACGAGCACTGTCCATACCCAAAAAGCCGGGTTGCTCTTGGGCCAATTCCTCCATCTTTTTTGCCATTTCAACATAGCCCTCTTGCTGATCGCTTAAAGTAGTGGTAAAAATAACGGCATAATAGGGAGGATCGTGCTTAGTCATCTTTATAAATTCGAATAGTTTGTTTGCCTTGGGCATTCATGTGTGCGCGGTACATTCCAGCAGTATTGAACTCCATGGCTACATTCCCTTGGCGATCGAGAACAATTACGCCCCCGTCTCCCCCAAGATCAGCCACTTTCTGTAAGACCATTTTGGCTGCGGTTTTAATGTCTAAGCCTTTGTATTCAACCAAAGCTGCAATGTCGTGCGCGACTACAGAGCGGATAAAAAACTCTCCCCAGCCCGTGGCTGAAACGCCACAGCTGTTGTTGTTGGCATAGGTTCCTGCACCAATAATGGGTGCATCGCCTATGCGGTCCCATTTCTTGTTGGTCATTCCCCCGGTGGAAGTTCCTGCGGCTAAATTCCCCGCTTTATCTAGGGCTACACAACCCACCGTACCAAATTTACTATCGCGAATAAACGGATCGTAAAACGATACTTTACTGGCTTCTCTTTCCTGCACCCGCTTCAATGCATTTTTGCGACGTTCAGTGATAAAGTAATTATTCGGCACCGTATCCAAACCTAAGGAAGCTGCAAAAGCATCAGCTCCTTTCCCTGAAAGCATCACATGGGGAGATTGCTCCATCACCGCAATAGCCGTTGTAATGGGGTTTTTAATGTGTTGAACACCGGAAATTGCTCCTGCGTTTAAGTTTTTCCCCTCCATAAATGAAGCGTCTAGCGAGGCATGTCCCTCTGCCGTTAATACAGCCCCCTTCCCAGCGTTGAACAAGGGGGAGTCTTCCATTACATGTATGGTTTTCTCTACCGCTTCTTGGCTTGTACCTCCAGCCTTTAATATGCTATGCCCTACCTCAACAGCTTCAGCTAACACCTTGCGGTATTCCTTTTCCAATTCTGGGGTCATGTTCTCTTTTAAAATAGTCCCTGCTCCCCCGTGAATCACAATCCCAAAAGGCGGTTCCTGTGGTTGCTTGGGCTGATCTTGTACTTGTTCACATTGGATGAATAAAACAGCAAGAAATAAGAAGAGATATCGCATCATTGTAATTTGTTTAGACCACTAAGGTAAAAAACTAAATGACACCCCAAAGAAGTGGCATTCTTTGGACAAGAATAGACAATGCAGTACTTTTAATTCAAAGCTAGAAAATATGATTGCAGCTCTTTTAAAAGAACTCGGCCTTGAAGCAGAAGCTTTAGGTGGTTCTACCGGCCTTGAACATTTTGGAAGTGGGGAATCCATTTCCTCATTTTCTCCAGTTGACGGAAAAACAATTGGTCAAGTTTCTACCATAACGGTAGAAGAGTACGACCGTTGTATCGACCAAGCCCATGAGGCCTTTCTCGCCTTTCGTAAAATTCCAGCGCCCAAAAGGGGTGAAATGGTTCGTCAATTGGGCGAAGCTTTGCGGGAAAAGAAAAATGCACTGGGTCAATTGGTCTCTTATGAAATGGGGAAATCCTTACAAGAAGGCCTAGGAGAAGTGCAAGAAATGATTGACATCTGCGATTTTGCCGTGGGTCTATCGCGTCAATTGCACGGCTTGACCATGCATTCCGAGCGACCAAATCATCGCATGTATGAACAATATCACCCGCTGGGCATAGTGGGGATTATCTCTGCCTTCAACTTCCCGGTCGCGGTGTGGAGTTGGAACACGGCTTTGGCATGGATTTGCGGCGATGTTTGCGTGTGGAAGCCAAGTGAAAAAACCCCCTTTTGCGCCCTTGCTTGTCAAAAGATTGCCGCAGCTGTTTTTGCCGCAAATGGACTCCCCGAAGGGATTTCTTGCTTAATCAACGGCGATGCAGAAGTAGGGAAATGGCTGGCAGAAGATCACCGCATTCCCCTAGTTTCTGCCACGGGATCCATCCCAATGGGGCGCAGTGTAGCCCAAACGGTGGCAGCACGACTAGGAAAATCATTACTTGAATTGGGCGGCAATAATGCAATAATTGTCACCCCTTCGGCCAACATAAAAACCACCATCATGGGAACGGTCTTTGGCGCAGTGGGAACCGCTGGTCAACGCTGTACCTCCACCCGACGTCTTATTGTTCATGAAAGTGTATATGACCAAATTAAAAACGGCCTTAAACAAGCCTACGGGCAACTTAAAATTGGGAATCCTTTGGATGAAAACAACCATATGGGTCCTTTGATTGATAAAGCCGCTGTAGCACAATATACCCAAGCGCAGCAAGCTGTGGAAGAACAAGGAGGTCAATGGGTGGTAAAAGGAAATATTTGTGCAGGAGAAGGCTTTGAAAGTGGCTGTTATGTACAACCTTCTATCGCTGAAATTGACGCCGATGCTGCCATTGTGCAAACCGAAACCTTTGCCCCTTTGCTCTACCTAATCAAATATGAAGGTGGGGTAGAAAATGCCATCGAAATACAAAATGATGTGCGTCAAGGGCTTTCTTCCGCCATCATAACACAAAATCTGCAAGAATCGGAAACCTTCCTTTCACACTGGGGGAGTGACTGCGGAATTGCCAATGTCAATATTGGCACCTCAGGAGCCGAGATTGGGGGAGCTTTTGGCGGAGAAAAAGAAACCGGGGGTGGTCGTGAAAGTGGCTCGGATGCTTGGAAAGTTTATATGAGACGACAAACCAACACCCTCAACTTCTCTGACGATTTACCTTTAGCACAGGGCATCAATTTTGATTTATAAGAACGGAAAATTGTATCTTCACCAAAAATAAGAAACCTATGTATTCTGCTTTAAAAACTGTTCATTCGTATTGGGCTTATTTGGCCCTCGCCATTTTAATCCTTGCCAGCGTCAATGCATTGTTAGGCATGCGCGGAAATAAGGCCTTTTCAGCCCGTGACTTGCGTATTTCCCTATTCGGTTTAATCTTTTCCCACGTGCAACTTTTGGTGGGCTTAATTTTATATTTTGTTTCTCCTTGGTTTGACCAATGGAGCGCACTAGGGGTTGGCGGCGTTATGAAAGACGCACAAGCACGTTTGTACTTAGTGGAACACCCCTTTACCAATATCATCGCTATTCTACTCATTACCATGGGTTGGTCGATGCACAAGCGCCAAGCCGAGGACGGAAAAAAATTCTCTCGCATTGGGATTTTCTATACCCTTGGACTCGTTTTGCTCTTGTCGCGCATCCCTTGGGACGCTTGGTTATAATTAAATTCCCTTCATGATTGCACAACCCCAGAAAGCAATCCGCAATCGCATTCTAAAAACCACAAAGAAAGTAGCTGTTCTTGGCGGAGGCAGCTGGGCGACTGCATTGGTGAAGTTACTCACCGAGAACAAGCGCAATGTATTGTGGTACATGCGCAACGAACAAGCTATTGAGCAATTACAAAAGTGGGGACGCAACCCCCACTATTTACCCGGAGCACAGCTCAAGAAAAAAAGACTCAGCCTTAGCAACGACCTCAACAGCATCGTCGAAGCTGCTGATCTTGTTATTTTGTGTATCCCCGCTGCATTTCTTGACGGGGAACTACAAAAGCTCAAACAGGGATTAAAAGATAAAATTGT
Source organism: Candidatus Arcticimaribacter sp. (assembly GCA_011526275.1). GTDB lineage: Bacteria > Bacteroidota > Bacteroidia > Flavobacteriales > Flavobacteriaceae > Arcticimaribacter. The sequence goes on from WTJP01000166.1 coordinate 25,697, forward strand.
GGTCTCAGCCGTTAAAGGGGTGATTCCAGAAAACCTGCAAATTGTGGGCGACTACCTTCACAATCAATGGCAAGTCCCTTATGAACAAATTGGGGTAATTGCAGGACCCAGCCATGCCGAAGAGGTCGCCATGGAAAAACTCTCCTACCTCACCATTGCCTGCCAAGATAAAAAACAAGCGGAATTTATCGCTTCCCTCCTTTCCACCAGCTATGTGCGCACCAAAGTCTCCAACGATATCTTTGGCACTGAATATGCCGCCATGCTAAAAAACATCTACGCCATTGCCGCTGGAATTGCGCACGGCCTAGGCTATGGCGATAATTTTCAAAGTGTTTTGATGAGCAACGCCATCCGCGAGATGAAACGCTACATCCGCAACGTACATAAACTCAAACGCAACATCAACAACTCGGCCTATTTGGGTGACTTGTTGGTCACGGGTTATTCTGTTTTTAGCCGTAACCGCACCTTTGGGAATTTTATTGGAAAAGGCTATACCGTTACTGCTGCACAGGCGGAGATGAAAATGGTAGCCGAAGGGTATTACGCTACTAAATCAGCGAAATTATTGGGCATTAATTTTAAAACACGCACCCCCATTATCGATGCAGTCTATGCCGTGTTATATGAAAACCAAGCCCCCAATAAGGTGTTTTTGGGTTTGAGTAAAAAATTGGACTAAAGCGTCGATTTAAATTGCTCTAAGAAACGGAAGTCGTTCTCAAAGAACATACGAATGTCTCCCACTTGATAAAGTAACATGGCGATACGTTCGATACCCATACCAAAAGCGAAACCAGAATATTCTTTTGGGTCAATTCCACAGTTGGTTAAAACATTAGGATCAACCATACCACAGCCCATGATTTCCAACCAGCCGGTACCCTTGGTAATACGGTAATCGACTTCGGTTTCTAAGCCCCAGTAAATATCCACTTCGGCACTGGGTTCCGTGAAGGGAAAATAAGACGGGCGCAAGCGAATCTTAGACTTTCCAAACAAGGCTTTAGTGAAATACAAAAGGGTTTGCTTTAGGTCGGCAAAAGAAACATCTTTGTCGATGTACAGCCCTTCCACTTGATGGAAAATACAGTGCGCACGCGCCGAGATGGCTTCATTGCGAAATACCCTCCCGGGCGAAATAGTACGAATGGGTGGGGTGTTGTTTTCCATATAGCGCACCTGTACCGAAGAGGTGTGGGTACGCAATAAAATATCGGGGTTGGTTTGTATAAAAAAGGTATCCTGCATATCGCGTGCAGGGTGGTATTCGGGTAGATTTAATGCAGTGAAGTTGTGCCAATCGTCTTCGATTTCGGGGCCTTCTGAAATGTTGTACCCAATTTGATTGAAGATCTCAACTATACGGTTTTTCACCAAGGTCAAAGGGTGTTGACTCCCTAATTGGGTAGGATACCCTGGGCGCGAGAGATCTAAGCCACTGGCGGTAGTATTTCCACCACTGGCTGCGGCTTTCAGGGTTTCCACCTTTTCTGCCACTGCAGTTTTCAATTCGTTGAGCACCTGCCCATAGGCTTTCTTTTCCTCGTTTTTTACTTCGCGGAAAGCAGCAAAAAGTCCGTTTAAAATTCCTTTTTTACCGGCGTATTTAATGCGAAATTCTTCCACCGCTTCTGGTGTAGTCGCATTGAATTGTTGCACGTCTTCCAGATGGGCTTTTACCTTGTCAATCATGGGCGTAAAAATAAGAAATATCCTACTGAATCAACTCTTTTTCTAGGAAGTAATCCACGATAGCTTCTTTCATAAGAATGGTTTGTTCCCCGGGTTTGAGCACGGGTAATTCTTCCAGCAAAACAAAATGCGGCCAGCCATCGTCGTCGAAGTAATCAAAACGGTAATAGCCAAAGGGTTCTAAAACGGTGCAAATTCCAATATGAATGATATTGACGTTGTCGTCTTTCTTAAAGCGGTCGTGAATTTTCCCCAACTCTTGCAGGCCGATCAAATAAAGCACCCCTTCCATTTCGAGTTCCTCTGCATCAGAAAAGTCGTCTGAAAGGCGTTGAATCAATTCTTCCCATCGCCGTTTAAGTTGTTCGTCGCGTGCGCTCATTTGCATGGAACAAATATACCGAAACTGCCCGCACAACTCCCCGCATAAAGTAATATCTTTAGGCGATGAATTATCTGGATTTGATTTTGGGCGGACTCATTGCCTATGGTGCCGTGAAAGGATTTTTCAAAGGCCTAATCATTGAAGCTGCATCGCTATTGGCGCTCCTTTTGGGCGTGGTGTGTGCTTTGTTGTTTTCTGCAGCCTTGGGCGATCTCTTAGCCACCTATTTCAAGGATAGTCCCCTCCCACCGGCTGGGGTGATCTTTATTGGGATTTTTATCGCCGTTATCATTGCCGTAAACCTCTTGGCTAAGGGCATAACCAAAATCTTGAAAATGGCAGCCTTAGGGTTTGTTAATCGGGTTTTTGGGGCTTTGTTTGGCGGACTTAAATTTGCGCTAGCCCTTAGTGCTTTACTGCTATTAATCGACCAATTCTCCTTTCTATTCCAGTATTTCGATACGGAAATTCTAGACGAATCTTACCTCTATGAACCCTTGAAGTCTTTGGGTGAAATTATGTTTGAATGGCTGCTCGAGCAGAAAGAAGACTTCCCGCAGGAATTAATTTAAGGACTTAAAAGCGCTGTTTTCTATCCAGCCTTCCGAACCGTTAGCGATGCGAATTTTCGACCAGCCTTCCAAGGCATCGACCACTTCTAGCTTGGTCCCTTCATGCAATAAAAATAAGATTTCAGCGCGCTTGTTGGGTTCTCCCCATATCTCGATTTCTTTGGCAAAGATCACCCCGTATTCTTGGTTCGCTAGAGCAGATTTTTGTTGACTTAAGCCTAAACTCAAAAAAGTGGAAAGTAAGAACAATGAACCTAAAACAAAGAAGACTCTCTTGGGTAACATGCCTTTACTCAAACGATACACCAAAAAGAACAGGAGTGTCAACCAAGCTAGGCTAAGGCTAATGTAAGCCCATTGGTCAAGACTAAAGGATTGGAGTAAGCCCGATTGTAGCTGTTCTATTTGTGTTTGGGGGAGATTCTCGATCGCATCCAGTGTCATGTTCCCGGCAAAAGCAGCGTTGTTTTGAATCGCTTCATCGCCAGGAGCCAAGCGCTTGGCTTGCTCAAAATAGTAGACACTCTCCGCAGCATTTCCCAGTCGATAGTGTGCATTCCCCAAATTGAAATACAGGGCATCACTGTGTACATTTTCAGCCAAAATCAATTCGTATTTTTCAATGGCCAATGCGTAATTCCCGCCGTTGTAGGCTGCGTTTCCTTGTTGGAATAATTCTGCTGGAGTTTGCGAAAAAAGCAAAAACGGAAACAGCAAGAAAATAAATTTTAACCCTCTCATATTTCTCGATCTAATGCAGTTATTACGGTTAAAGCCATATCAAAATCTTCTTGCATACGCACCGCTGTAGAAGGGGCATAACGTGCTGCTTCACATTTTTCCAACACCGAAATAAAGTTGGTGATATTGCTTTCACTTGCTTTTTTCTCTTTCAACAAACTGCCCATACGGTCTTTTGAAAAATCGGTCGTTTCAATGGAGAGCTTTGCTTTCAAATAATTGTGCAACGCACGTTCAAGGGCGTCGTAAAACTGTCCCTTGTCGCCCAGTACTTTCTTCGCTGAACTGAGGTATTTCTTGGCCAAACGCGCTGCTAATTTCTGTTTACGGCTAATGGGATCCACCGTAGTGTTTTCGATTTTTCGCAAGACCAACAGTACTAGTACAAAGAGCAGCAATGGGGTGAATAACCACAACCAAAAACGCTGAGAACCGTAGAAAGAATCTACTTCCATAGGGAGTAGTTCAGTCTCCAATTTGATAAAATCAAAGGTGGGGGCATCCAAAACGGTTGACTTGATTTGTGGGCGATTTTGTTGGGGTGTTGCAGCTGCCGCCACTGGCCCTTCATAAACATCGATCAAGGTCTCATTGGAACGCAAGCGCACATATTCTTCTTTTACTGGATCAAAGAAACTAAACTGCACCGCTGGGATGGGGTAATTTCCTTGAAACTGCGGGACTACGGTATACACATCTTCGATGCTCCCCTGCATCCCCAAAAGGTTGGTCTTAACCGTTTCTTTGTGCTCTGGCTCATAGACTTCCAAAGAGCTAGGAGCATTGAACTTGGGAAGGCTAAATAACTTTAAATTACCTCGTCCGGCTACTTTTACGGTCGCTTGAAAAGATTCCGACGATTTTAATTCGGTCTTGTTGTAGCGCACATTTAAATCGAATTGCCCTACGGCGCCATCAAAATCGTCTGGTCGCCCAGCAAGCGGCAATGGTCGCACTTTAATGGTGCGTTTCCCTGCCGTAATAACCTTGGGAGTTTTTTGGTAGATGCGGTTCCCAAAAATATCACGGCGGTTAGTGGGAACATCAACCGAAACGTTCAAGGTGAGCGGTTCTAATACTAAGGTTCCCGACTTTTGTGGATACAAAACCGTTTTACGCCAAGTCACATAATTGTAGGGCTGTCCTTTGAATTCTCCACGTTGGATTTCCAATTTTTCAATGGGAATTTGGTGGCTCCAAAAATCGGTGTACTTGGGCATTTCTACCTCATTGACGTTGTACACACTAATTTCAGAAGAGAAGTAGAGTTTATACTGTACACTTAGGGCTTCATTGAGGTAAGGATTTGTCTTTGAAACTTCGGCCACCAAATGCAAATTATCGTCTACAATGGCATTGGCTCGGGCTTGCGGACTGTTGGGATTATTTACCGCCTCGGTTACTTGTACTGCTACTGGGGTAGTTTTATACACCTCCCCTTCAATTTCTATGGTGGCTTGCCCAATGGTGATTTTCCCCTTTCGATTAGGGGTTAAAAAATAGGTGTAGGACTTCGAAAAACTGCGCTTTCCATTTACCCAACTGTTACTGACCGATTGGTTGGGACCTCCCACCACGGTGAATCCTTCAAATGCAGGTGGATTAAAATTATCTCCGTCTTGGTTCATGGAAAAGCTCACCCGCAAGCGTTCGTTTAAGCCCAAACGGTTTTTACTCACCTTGGCTTCAAAACTTACCTGCGCAGCAACCGCCTGCCCTAAAAGCAGCATAAAAAATACGAGTAAAAAACGACCGCTATTTCTCATGTTCGCTTACCAATCTTTTTTGGTTTTAACGGGAATGCCTTTGGCTTTTTCCTCGTTTACTTTGTCTTGTACGTTCTTTTCCTGTTGGTTCATGGCGTCCAACAAGCTTTTAATTTGTTCGGGGGAGAGTTGACCGGGTTTGCGGGGTGGTTTTTTCTGTTCTTCCTTGTCCCCTTTCGACTCCTCTTTGTCTTTGTCTTGCTCCTTCTTGTCTTTCTCGTCTTCGCCTTCTTCCTTCTGGTCGTCTTGCTTATCCTCGTTCTCGCCCTGGTCACCTTCGTCTGAAGGTTTTTCTTTTTGGTCGCCTTCAGAATCGTCTTTGTTTTCGTCCTCCTGATCCTGCTGGTCGTTTTGGTCCTGCTGATCTTGTTGGTCTTGTTGATCCTGCTGGTCTTGTTGGTCTTGCTGTTGTTCTAACAATTCTTTTGCTAAAGCGTAATTGTAGCGGGTTTCATCGTCGGTGGGGTTGTTGCGTAAAGCATTTTTATAGGCTTCCACTGCCTTTTCATATTGCTTTTGTTGCATAAAACTATTCCCCATATTATGGAAGGCCAAGTGGCGTTCCCCACGATCTTGACTGTTTTTTTGGCTTTGGAAATAACGTTGATAGGCCTGCTCATAGGCTTTAGAGCGATAGAGTGAATTCCCTATGTTGTGTTGGGCTTTGGGGTTAACTTGATTGATGGATAAGGCCTTGCGGTACTCTCCCTCTGCAGCAGCAAAAGACTCTTGCTGGTGGAGTTCATTCCCATCAGCAATTAAGTTGTTTTCCTTTTTGTCTTGCGCTTGAAGCGAAAAAAACAAGCAGGAGGCAAACACAAAAAGTAGGTACTGTGCTTTCATCTAGGCAGCTTCTTTTTCATTAAACAAATTCAACTTGGCAATCCACTGGGTGCGGGTTTCGAATACCAAGACGTCGATCAAAAATAAAAGGAATCCCGCAATCAAAAAAGGCTGGAAGCGGTCTTTATAGCTCACAAACTTTTTTGCTTCAAATTCTTTCTTTTCCATTTGTTTGAGTTCCTCGCGCACAAAAGCCAAAACAGCTTGGGTATCATTTCCGTCGAGATAACTGGCATTGGTCGATTCTGCGATGGACGTCAACACCTGCGCATTGCGTTGGGTAATGACCACCTCATCGTTTTCATCTTTCTTGTAGCTCTCCACAATTCCGTTGCGCTTAATGGGAATGGGTGCGCCCTTCTCGGTTCCCACACCTAAACCATATACTTTTATCCCCAAAGCATTGGCGCGCTGTGCAGCATCGATGGTACCGTCTTCGGCATGGTCTTCCCCATCTGATAAAATAAACACCACGCGATTGGTTTGTTCTTCATCGTCAAAATAAGTGGAAGCCAAATCGATGGCGGCGTCGATAGCTGTTCCTTGGGAGGAAAGCATATCGGTATTTAAGGCTTGTAAAAACATTTTAGCCGCGCCATAGTCGGTTGTAATGGGCAATTGTGGAACAGCCTGAGCGGCATAGGCAATGATCCCCACCCGGTCACTAGCCAAGTCGTTGAGCAAAGCAGAAACTAAACGCTTGGCTTTCTCTAAACGGTTGGGAGCAATGTCTTCTGCCAACATACTTTTAGAAACATCTATGGCGAAAACGATGTCCACTCCTTCCCGCTTAACGGTTTCCAACTGCGTTCCAATTTTTGGATTCACCAAGCCAATAACCAAACAGCTAAAACCAAGGCTGAGCAAAACCAACTTTAAAAAAGGTTTAAAACGGGAACGGTTGGGACTTAAAGCATCTAAAATCTTAGACGAAGCAAAAGTAGCTTGGGTTTTCTTCTTCCAATTGCTCACCCATAAATAGCCCAGCCACAAGATGGGTAGCAAAGCAAAGGCATAGAAATAAGTGGTCTCGTCGAGTTGATACATTAAATAAAACTTCTAAAAATACTGTTCTTTAACAACCACTCTACAAATAACAAGGCCATGGCAAGTAAGACAAGGGCACGGTACTTCTCTTCGTAGTTGTAGTATTTAAATTCCTCAATTTCAGTTTTCTCCAATTTATTAATTTCTTCATAAATCGAGGCCAAACTGCTGTTGTCGGTCGCTCTAAAATAGAGTCCTCCGGTAGTTTCAGCGATGGTTTTGAGTAGTTCTTCGTCGATCTCCACCTTGGTCATGCCGTACTGAAACTTCCCGTTGGGAAGTATGCCCACCGGTGCGCGGGCGTTTCCATTGCTCCCCAAACCAATGGTATAGGTTTTGATTTCAAATTCCACGGCCAATTCGGTTGCAATTTTTGGGTCGATAAAGCCCGAATTGTTGACTCCATCGGTAAGCAAAATAATGACTTTACTCTTCGCGCGACTGTCTTTTAAACGATTCACTGCCGTAGCCAAGCCCATCCCAATGGCAGTACCGTCGTTAATGATACCGTCGAAGCGAATTTCATTCAAAGCGTTTTGCACGATGCGTTTATCGCTGGTAATTGGGGTTTTGGTATAGCTTTCTCCTGCATAAACCACAAGACCAATCCGGTCGGTGCGGCGCTGCTGTATAAAGTCGGCTGCTACATTTTTAAGGGCCGTCAAGCGGTTGGGTTTAAGGTCCTGTGCCAACATACTGGAAGAAACATCGATAGCCATTACAATGTCGATTCCCTTGTTGGTTTTGGTACGGGTAGAAACATCGACTGTTTGCGGACGTGCTGCCGCCACTACCAATAAACTCAAAGCCAACACCCGAAAGACAAACAACAGCGGGTAGAGCTTCACCCAGAGCGAAGTCGCTCCTTGGAAGCCCGCCAAACTAGATAGCGAAAGTCGCGCTTGCTGCTGCTTGCTTTTGTACACATACCACACACACAAAGGCAGCAGGAGCAAAAGGCCCCACAAATATTCTGGATTAGCAAATTGTATCTCGCGCAACACCTTATAGCTCTTTTATGATTTCCAATGAATTTAAAATGCGTTCTTCTATCGCCTCCCCATAACGATCTTCTTTGGGGTAAATTATTTTCAATTCTACGGTAGATGTCTCAAATGGGAAAATGACAGAAACGAACCGGCAACGAAGGGATTCTTGTCCTTCTTGGGTTAAATCTAAGGAGCCTGTCATCTTCAAGGCCTCGGTTCCGTCAGCCGAAGTAAAGTTGTCGTTCTGCACCAAAAGATTGGTCGCACCAAGGGCTTTGTATCGTTCAACAGCCGCATCTAAAATCTCCCGTGCTGCAGCCTCTTGCTCTTCTTGGCTGCTTTCTTTTTTATCTTCTTCGGGGCTACGTTTTTCAAAAAAGAGCTGACTGTATACTCCTTCAAAAGGATTTCCACCGTTGTAAATAGCGGTTAATGAAGTTGAAGCAGGGTTGCGCAACAGTACCTCGGGGGTTTGAAGTTGAACAGGCGGAGTACCGTATTGGCTTTGCACCCAAGTTCCGTCCAATAAAACTTTAGTCGGATAGCGGAACAAGGTGTCTTTTACCGGGGTGAAACCGTAAAAAGCAATCGCCCCAATGGCTGCTAGTACAACAAGCGACAAGGAAGAAATCCCAATCAATTGAATCTTTTGCTTTCTGCGTTTGCGTTCCAATTCCCGCTGGAACGCTGCCGTAGCTTCTAATTCTTCTTGAGTTGGTTCAGGTAAGGCCTCCTTGGTTTCGATCACCACTTGCTCGACCATTTTTCTATCTTGGGTCGCTATTCCAATAGCAGGAGCGGAACGAGCAAACTTTACCAAATCGGCATTTTGCAACACCTTTTTAAGGTTGTTCAAGGTCTCAAGACTCAAATCCAAAGTCCCAGCATCTTTTCGCAATTCGAGCTTTTCGAGCAACTCGTCAGAAGTACTTTCCAAGGCGTCAATGGCGGCCTCTTCTTCTAAATAACGACGAACGACATCCGTCAATCGAGAATAGTACTGCTTGTATTCTTCCTGCGCCGTAGGAAGTTGATCTTCAAGGGCCTTTAATTCCTGTAGGGCGCGATCAAAAGGGGGAATCTCTTCCAAAAGCGCTTCTTTCTTCTTTTGGTATTGCTTGTTTAGATAATACAACAGCCCAAGCAGCAAAAAGAAAACCACGCCCCAAATGATGTTTTTAATTAGTTGAGTATAGGAACGCTCAACTTCTTGAATGGGTTTAATATCGAACAGGGGTTGTTTGAGGGTGTCCACCACTACGGTAGCTACTTGAATAGCGACCGAGTCAGAGAATTTTGAAAATCCATCGACGGTGATTTTCTGTGGGGGAATCCAATAGGCTCCCGAGTCGAACTGGATAAGGGCATAACGCTTGGTGTAAAGGTAATGCTGTTGTGCCCGCAGGGTGTCGATGGGCGACTCCTCGATAATTTCGAAAGGAAGGAATTGAGGCTCTGGCGGAAATTCCACCATGGAAAGCGAATCGGTTTTTACCTGCAAGGTGAGGTTGATTTGTTCCCCAATGCGGACTTGGGTAGAATCTACCGCAGTAGTTACTGCAGCCCCCAATTGAGCAGTGCTCCATTGAAAAGCGCAACAAACGACCCATAAAACGAAAAGCTGTTTCTTCATTCCCTATATTCTCGCTTTAAAATAGCCCAACAATTTTTTGACATAACTCTCGTCCAAACGGCAGTGAATGGATCCAGCACCGTTCAGTTTAAATAAATTTTCAAAGCGTTCCCGCTGTTCGCGTTGGTGCTTTGCATAGTGTTCGCGCACCTTCCGCGAGCCGGTATTCACCCATTGGGTGGTTTGGGTTTCGTTGTCCACCATGGGTACTATCCCCAAATTGGGTAATTCCTCTTCTAATTTATCGTACACTCGAATTCCAGTGAGGTCGTGTTTTTTTGCTGCAATACGCAAGGTTTTCTCATAGCCGCTATCCATAAAGTCGGAAAGCAGGAAAACGATGGCTTTCTTTTTTAAAATCCCCGAGAGGAAAGCCAGTGCAGCACTAATATCGGTTCCTTTGTTTTGAGGTTCAAACTCGAGTAACTCGCGAATGATTCGCAAAATATGAGAACGCCCTTTTTTAGGCGGAATAAACAACTCCACTTGATCGGAAAAAAGCAATAGTCCCACCTTGTCGTTGTTCTGCAAGGCAGAGAAAGAAAGCGTAGCGGCAATCTCGGTCAATACATCGCGTTTAAACTGTTGGGTGGTACCAAAAAATTCTGAACCACTCACGTCGATAACCAACATAAGGGTGAGTTCTCGCTCCTCTTCAAACACTTTCACAAAAGGCTCGTTGTAGCGGGCGGTTACGTTCCAGTCTATGGCACGCACATCGTCACCAAACTGATATTGGCGCACTTCGCTAAAGGTCATCCCCCGTCCTTTAAAGGTACTGTGGTACTCGCCCCCAAAAACGTGGTCGCTCAGGCGGCGGGTTTTGATCTCTATCTTCCGAACTTTTTTGAGTAAGTCTTTTGTCTCCATGCGGGAAATGCCCTCGATTTAGGCGTTGGTCCTAGGGTACTTCTACGTGGTTGATGATTTGTGAAATCAAATCTTCGGTTGTGACATTCTCGGCCTCGGCCTCATAGGTCAAGCCAATACGGTGACGTAAAATATCGTAAATCACTGCGCGAACATCTTCTGGAATAACATAGCCACGGTGCTTTAAAAAGGCATAGCATTTCGCCGCTGTCGCCAAATTGATACTTCCACGAGGGGAAGCACCAAAACTGATGAGTGGTTTGATTTTCTCCAACTGATAGTTCTCTGGGTAACGGGTAGCAAAAATCAAGTCTAGGATATAACGCTCAATTTTTTCGTCCATATACACCTCGCGAACAGTGGCCTGTGCTGTAGTGATTTGTTTGGTGGTCACCACCGGTTTTACTTTTTCAAAAGAAGACTGCAAGTTTTGTCGAACAATGAGTTGCTCGTCTTCTAGTTTGGGGTAGTCGATAACCGCCTTTAGCATAAAACGATCCACCTGTGCTTCGGGCAAGGGATAGGTACCTTCTTGTTCCACGGGGTTTTGTGTTGCCATGACCAAGAAAGGCTCTTGCAGCTTAAAGGTAGAATCGCCAATGGTCACTTGGCGCTCTTGCATGGCCTCTAGCAAAGCCGATTGTACCTTGGCGGGTGCACGGTTGATCTCATCGGCCAAAACAAAGTTGGCGAAAATGGGTCCTTTTTTAATGGAGAAATCGTTCTCCTTTATGTTGTAAATCATGGTTCCCACCACATCGGCAGGAAGAAGGTCGGGGGTGAACTGAATACGGCTAAAACTCCCCTTAACCGCTTGGCTAAGTGTATTGATGGCCAAGGTTTTCGCTAGTCCTGGCACCCCTTCTAATAGAATGTGCCCACGACCCAAAAGACCAATCAACAAGCGCTCGATCATTTGCTTTTGCCCGACAATGACTTTGTTCATCTCGAGGGTGAGCAAATCGACAAAGGCACTTTCCTTTTCGATTTTCTCACTAATTTCTTTGATATCAATACCGTTTTGGGTGCTCATAGAATAGTTTTTTTTAGCTGTACAAATTTGTCTTTTTTTTTGGCCAAAGGCTGTTAATAATTGGTTAAAAGTCCTGATTTCATAAGGGGTTTGTTTTGATGGAGAGCCTTAACTTTAGGTGTATAAAAATCGAATGTATTGGAAATGAATAGGCTAATTGTGGGGACCATGACCTGGGGGGAGTGGGGACGTAAATTCTCGACCAAAGAAGCGGCAAAATTAATTCAAGACTGTGTAGCCTTGGGCTTAAGAAGTTTTGACCATGCCGATATTTATGGCGGCTACAGTACCGAAGCGGAATTTGGGAAGGCATTTCAAGCCAGCGGCATTGCCCGAGAAGAGGTGATTCACATCAGCAAATGCGGGATTCAAATGCCCTGCGATGCCCGACCGTTAAAGGTAAAACACTACGACTACAGCAAGGAGCACATCATCGCTTCTGCTGAAAACAGTTTAAGCCATTTACAAACCGATTATTTAGATGTCCTCTTGCTGCATCGTCCTAGTCCCTTAATGCAGGTCGAAGAAATCGCGGCAGCTTTTAGTTTGTTACAGTCCAGCGGGAAGGTGAAAAGTTTTGGGGTATCTAATTTTACGCCATCGCAAATTCAATACCTGCAAAAAGAAGTGGATTTGGAATGGAATCAAATCGAATGTTCCCTTTCCCACAACCAACCGCTCTTTGACGGGAGCCTCGACTTTCACCTCAGCGAAAACATAGGCAGTATGGCATGGAGTCCTTTGGGGGATTATTTCAAGGAAGACAGCCCAGCCAAAGCGCGACTACAGCCCCTTTTCCAAGAGCTTTGCGAAGTGTACAAGGCCAGCGAAGACCAACTCCTCCTCGCTTGGTTATTGCGCCACCCGGCGCACATTCACCCCGTTTTAGGCACCACACGTTTGGAGCGCCTCAGCGCCAGTGTAGCTGCAAAAAAAATTGACCTTAGTTTAACCGATTGGTTTCGCCTACTCGAAGCCCAGTGGGGACACGAAGTCCCTTAAGCCATGATGAAAAAGAAAACCATACTCATTACAGGAGCAAGCAGCGGGATTGGAAAAGCAACCGCTACCCTATTTGCCGCACGCGGAGAAAGATTGATTTTGTGCGGGCGACGCCAAGAACGTTTGGAAGCATTGCAAAACGAATTTCAATGCGAAAGCCATCTACTGAATTTCGATGTACGCGATCGTACTGCGGTTTTTGAGGCCATCAACAGCCTGCCCGAACAATGGAAAAGCATTGATTTATTGATCAACAACGCTGGGAATGCCCACGGGCTAGACCCCGTGCACAAGGCCGATCTCGACGATTGGGATGCCATGATCGACGGAAATGTAAAAGGCTTGATGTATGTCACCAAAGCGGTACTCCCACAAATGGTCGAACGAAAAGCAGGGCAAATCGTGAATGTTGGTTCCATAGCCGGGATAGAAGTCTATCCCAACGGGAATGTCTATTGCGCGAGTAAATTTGCTGTCGATGCCTTTACCCAAGGCCTGCGAATAGACCTCAACCCTTTTGGGATTCGCATCAGCGCGGTTCACCCTGGACTGGTCGAAACCGAATTTTCCATGGTGCGCTTCAAAGGAGATGAAGAACGCTCGAAAAAAGTCTATGACACCCTTAGGCCATTGACCGCAGAAGACGTGGCCGATGCGATTGCCTATATGGTAGATGTTCCACCGCATGTAACCGTAGCCGATCTCACGCTTTTACCCACCGACCAAGCCAACGCCACCGTGATAAACCGGAAATAATGATCAACAAACGACTTTTGGTCAAAGCCCTTTTGTCGCACAACGACGAAAACAGCTTCTATGACAAAAAGTTGAAATTGAACCTCTCCTCCAAAGAAGGGAAAGCCAAATTCCTTAAACACATTTGTGCACTGTCGAATTCCAACCCCAAAAACAACGCCTATATCGCTGTGGGGATAGAAGACAAAAGCAACGCCATTGTGGGTGTAGATTTCTTTGACGACAGCAAACTGCAAAACCTCATCAATGCCTATTTAGACCACCCTCCCGTGGTGCTCTATGAAAATATTCCCTTCCCCCATTTACCGCAAGGCAAAGTGGTGGGCTTGGTAAGTATCCGTCCGTTGGAGCAGGTCACTGCTTTAAAAAAGAACATTTGGAAATACCTTGCAGGGACGGTTTTTTACCGCGAAGGGAGCATTTCAATGCCAAAAGAAGACCGACAGCGCTTGGAGGCCAGTAATGCGAGCAGGGTGAAAACCCTAGAACAACACGCCCAGAACAACATCAGCCTTACCCTGGACGGGGTGGTCGATTTTTTAAACAGCCATGGCGACGAACTCACCACCCACTACAAGGTGTTTAAAGAAACCTTTGTGCTGTGCTGGTCGGGGCTGGAGAAAAAAGTGAAAGACCGCAGCTATTACTCCCGGGTAGATATCGAGTTGATCAACGAGCAGGTAAAACTCTTTTACTCCAATTTAGATGAAGTGGAAATACAGTACACCGACGACTGCTTTAAACTCACCGAATATGTACGCCTAGAATGGAACGGAACCTTTAACTATTACCCTTTAGAAGAAGTAAGCATTGCTTTTGAAGAAAACGGAAGTTACCGCATCGACACCCGCCTGCTTTTTTCGCCCCCGCAATTGGAGAAACGAAGCCTGTACCATCATTTTAATGCCAACAACAAACTACTGGAGAAACTGATGCAGGGGGAACGATTAAGCTTAGCACAAGAAAGCGATTTGTTTAACCTTTCCTCCCTCTATATGCTGTGCGCGCTCAACGGAATTCCCACAGCCACAGAAAAGCTTGAAGCGGCAAAACCCTATTTAAAAAACAGAGAACAAGCACTTTACCAAACCTACAAAGACTGCCAACGCATTTTGCGAAAAGTGAAATACAATTAATTTATTACATTTAAGCGTTCAACACTAAACCTACTGACATGATTAAAATGAATGTTCACCAATCGATTCACATCGACGCAGCACCAGCAAAGATTTTTACGGTAATCAACGATTTACAACAATGGGAACGTTGGTCGCCTTGGGTGATTGCAGAGCCCACGGCTGATATTTCCGTGGCCAAAGACGGGAAATACCACGAGTGGGACGGGAAGATTATTGGTGCCGGAAATTTAAAAATCATCGAGGAGGTGGAGAACCAATTGGTGGAGATGCAATTGAACTTTCTGAAACCGTGGAAGTCCACCGCAACCACCCGCTTTGAACTTGAAGCGACCAAAAAAGGCACCTTGGTGCACTGGAAAATGAACAGCAGCTTGCCCCTCTTTTTATTTTGGATGAAGAAACAAATGCAGGTCTTTGTGGGCATGGACTATGACCGCGGACTTCTACTCTTAAAAGACTTGGTGGAAAACGGGAAAGCCCACTCTCAACTCGATTTTCAAGGAACGACCCACTTTGCCGCTACCGATTATATTGGCATTACCACCCAATGCAGCACCCAAGAAATTGGGGAAAATATGGAACGTGACTTTACCGCCTTAATGGCTTTTGTGATGAAAGAATGCCAAGACATTATGAACGGCGACGCCCTCTCGATTTACCATAAATTTGATGTCATGCGCGAGAAGGTGAAGTACACCGCCTGCTTTCCAGTGACCGCTGTCCCAGAAAGACTGCCCGAAGGTTTTATTAGCGGACGTGTTCCCGATCTTACCACCTATAGCATTCGCCACACTGGGCCCTACCACCATATTGCCAATGCCTGGGCCGCCGGGATGATGCACCAAAGAGGAAAACAATTTAAACCCGCTAAAAGCTTCCCGCCCTTTGAAGTTATGCGCAACAGCCCAAAAAATACCCCGCCCAA